>JAFRIS010000037.1 GCA_017432665.1 Bacilli bacterium | reverse complement strand
CAATTTGATATAGAACCAATATCTTATAATTTAACTGAGGAATCATTAGAGTATACTTCTAATGATTCTGATTTTGATATAGGCGGTAATATTGAAATATCTCCTAAAATATCTATAACTGGAGTTGGGACTGTTACAATTAATAATGTACCAGTTGAAGTAGAAGAAACTGGAATAGAAATAGATTGTGAATTAATGAATTGTACCAAAAATAATTTAAATGTTAATAACAAGGTTGTTTTGGATGAGTTTCCAAAATTAAAGCCAGAAGGTAATTCTATTACTTTGGGTAGTGGTATAACAAAAGTAACTTTAACATATAGGAGAGGGTGGTTATAATGCTAATACTATATAGTAGTAACACTCTCTCTTTTTCTAATTTAGGACTAGGAGTTTTAAGAGATTTTTATAATAATCCTACTATAACTGAGGTTCTAAATGGGGAATACAATCTAGAATTTGAATATGTTACAGGTGGATGGTTAAGTGATAATTTAGTAAAAGGTAATATTATTAAAGCTAATGGTCAACTTTTTAGAATTTGGGATGTAGAACAAGATTTAAATAAAATAAAAATTTTAGCAAAGCATATATTCTTTGATTTATCTAAAAATTTTTTAGTAGATGTTTCGCCAACTAATTTAACTGCTAATAATGCAATTTCTTGGCTACTTAGTAGAACAGCAACAGCAAATTCTTTTTCTGTAACAGGTAATTGTACAGATGTTGCTAGTGCTAGATATGTAAGAAAGAATGTTATTGATGCTATATATAATGAAGATAATGCAGTATTAAAAAAATTTGGTGGGGAAATAGAATTAAATAATTTTAATATTTATGTTCATAAAAAAAGAGGAAATGATAGTGGCTTTACTATTTTATATGGAAAAAACCTAAATGGAATACAAATGTCGTTAGATTTATCAACTGTTGCTACAAGAATTATGCCTCAGGGTACTAATGAATTATTATTGGATGAGTTATATGTAGATAGTCCTTTAATAAATAATTATTTTACACCATTTTATCAAAAAATAGAATTTGATATAGGAATAGATGAAGACAATAACATTGATGAATCTACTGCTAAAAATATGTTAAGAGCAGAGGTGCAAAAATTATATACAGAAGGAATAGATAAGCCTACTGTATCTATTAAGATTAATTTTATAGAATTATCTAAAACTACTGAATATAAAAATTATCAAAATCTAGAATCAGTATCACTTGGTGATACCGTAACAGCAAAAATACCAAAATTAAATTTAGATTTAGAGACTAGAGTTGTTAAAACTGTCTACGACTTAATATTAGATAGAATAATAACCATAGAATGTGGTACAGTAACACCTAATATAGTTACTAACCAATTCCAAAGTAATCAAGAATTAAGTAATAAATTAGCAAAAGTAGATACAAATTCTATCTTAACTCAAGCACAAATAAATGCCACTAATCTAATTAACCATCCATTTGGTGGTTATATTTATATAAGCACCGATACTGGAGAGTTATATATAATGGATTCAGATGATCCAACAACAGCCACTCAGGTATGGAAATGGGGATTAGGAGGGTTAGGATTCAGTTCTAATGGAATAAGTGGTCCATATGGTATAGCAATCACACAAGATGGCCGAATAAATGCAGATTATATAACCACTGGTACTTTATCAGCATCTGTAATAGAGGGATATAGTAATTTACTAATTCAAGTTAATCAAATTATTAATTCTGTTACTGAAGTTGAGTCAGAAAATTATATTCATTTAGAAAACGCAATGGAAGGGCAACTTCAAGAATTGACTATTCAGGGACTTATTGATTTATTATATCCTACTAATTTTTTATATCCATCTAATAATATATATCCACTTGATACCTATTTAATAGTAGATAAATCTATAAATTTAACTGCAAACGCAAAGAAATACCATCTACCTTTTAATAGCTTAAAGAAAAACGAAACATTTAAATACTCAAAAGGTAAGTGCTATTTAATAGATGAAAATGAAAATGTAGATGCATTAGATGATTTAGAAATAGAATTATTTGAAGGAGATAACTATATCTATTTAGAATCATTTCCAAAGAGTTCATTACTTCCTGATGGATATACACAAGTTGATTATATACAAAGTAGTGGTACACAATATATTGATACTGGTGTTAATGTAACACCAAAAACGAAAGTTGAAACAACTTTTCAATTTACACAAGTTACACCTACACAACAAAGAATATTTGGAACAAATAATCCTGACACAAATGGTATGGTATTTACAACTTATATCAATGGTAGTGGCAATTTTGCTTGGGCTTGTCAAAATAATACAGGTAATTGGACAAGTACAGGAATAACTTCCGATACAAACAAACACACATTTATTGTTGATAGTTTAAACAATTCGGTTAGTATAGATAATTATAATGCAACAATAACTTCAACAAGAACAAATAATTCAGTAACTACAATGCTATTATTTGCATATAGAACTAATGATATTCCTTCTAATTTATCTTATTTAAAAATGTATTCAACAAAAATATATGACAATAATGTATTAGTTCGTGATTTCGTACCATGTTATAGAAATAGCGACAATGTTGTAGGATTATATGACTTGGTTAATGATGTGTTTTACACTAATCAAGGAACAGGTGCATTTACTTATGGAAGTACATATGATATAGATTTAACAGCTAAATATGTAGTAAAAAACGAATATACAGATGTTTTTTCAACTAAAACTGAGATGTATAGTGCTATAAATCAAACAGCTGAATCTATCGATTTAAAACTTGAAAAAAAGACTGATAATGATAGTATAATAGCTCAAATTAATATGTCTACAGAAAAAGACCAACAAGGTTCCTATATTGGTATAAAAGCAGATAAATTATCGTTTGAAGGAGCTACCATTGATATGACAGCTGATGATGTTAAAATACAGGGTGAAAACTTGAGTATAGATAGTGATGGAATAATTACATTAAAGGATAATAGTGCGGCAAACGCACTACAGTCTGAAACATTACAAAGTGCTTACATTATAGAAAGTGAAGATACCATTGTAAGGCAAGGAACTACAGAAAATTTAAAATTTAAAAATCAAATTATAGCAAACGGAAGAAGGTCAGTGGTAGAAGATAGTTGGGAATATGAGGGAACTACTGGTGGAGGAATAGGTGGAATAAATGAATTTGTCTATTCTCAACCAAGAATCACATTATTTTCCCAAAGTAATGATTATGATGCAAGTTCAGGGACTGGAACTTATGATTCATTAGATGTAAGTTTATATGGTGGAATTAGTTATAGCAATATCAGTAGTGGAACTACAAGCACACCTTTAAGTATAACTTCATCTGGAAGAATAACTTGTGTGTCTTTAACCCAAACATCAAAAGAAGAAAATAAAAAGAATTTTGAAAAGCTAACCAACGCAAAAGAAATATTAGATGCAACAGATATCTATAAATATAATTTTAAAGATGAAGAAAATAATATTAAAAAGTCAATTGGTTTTGTTATAGGAAATGATTATAATTATTCCGAAGAAATCACTTCAATCGATAATGATGGTGTTAATATTTATTCAATGGTATCTGTATTGTGGCAAGTTGTAAAAGAACAACAAGAAGAAATAAACAAATTAAAGGAGATGATTAATAATGGCATATACCAAAACAACATGGGGAAATAATGTAACCCCTATAAATGCAGATAATTTAAATAATATAGAAGATGGAATTGAGGATGTAGATGATAGAGTTACAGAAGTAGAAAATAACTATATTTACTTTGGTACAGAAGAAACTTGGGAAGAGGAGGAAGAAGAGTAACAATGAGTAAATTATTTAAGCAAAGCCTTATATATATATATATTTGTACAAAGAAAAAATATGGAAGGGAGGTTGTTTACTAACAAACAAAACAATCTCTCTTATGGAAGGAGGTTATTAGTTAATAATAATCTCCTTTTAGCTGGAGGTGCTTATTAATGAAAGTACTCTCTAACTTACTAGGTAATGATACTAAGATAAATGCTAATGTTATAGCTTTAAAAGATAAAAACGATAATGGATATACTTTAGATGGCGAAAAAGTAATTTTATATAATGATAGTACTGGAACTAATGGTAATATAACATTAGAAGATAATATAGAAAATTATAGGTTTTATGAAATATATTTTTCAAGAGAGGGTAATAATTATTCTAGTATTAGAATGTCAACTGACTTTCTAACAAATATACAGTTATTAGTTGCGGTGTATTTAGGTAATATTACTAGATTATATACAGATAGTATTACTATATCAGGAACTTCATTAACTAGAAATTATAGTAGATATATTAATTTTCCTGATAGTCCAGCAACTTATAATGTAGGAGCAAATACTGGACTTTTGATATATAAAGTTATAGGTTACAAATAAATTTATCTTAGTATTAGATTATTATTAATGAAAATTAATAATGAAAGTATATAGTAATTTAATGAATAACAATTCGAAGATTAATGCAAGTGTAATTGCATATAAAGATAGTGATAATAATATTGATACTTTGGATAATATTTTATCTAATAAAAGTTATAAACAACAATCGTTTTCAAATGTTAGTTGTAGTGCAGACACACAAACGACATTAGTAACATTAACTTTACCTAAAGGTATATGGGTAGTTACTGGTAATTTTAACTACAGTTCTATATCGTTAAGATACTATTTAACATTACATAGTGGCTCAGCACAAGTTTGCGCTATGTCAGCGTATGATAACGCTGGTGCTGTTGGTGGAGGAATAACTAATATAATTGTACTTACCCAAGAAACTAATATTACTATGAGAATATGGCCTAATAGTAAAACAGTTAGTTTATCAGGAACATTAAAGGCAGTTAAATATTTATAAGAGAGATTAAAATATGTTAGTAAAACTTATTATGAAAGTATTAAGTAATCTACTAGGAAATGGAAGTAAGATAAAATATACAGAAATAGGAGTACAAAAAGATAATGAGATATTAAATATAAAAGAATACGTAGATAGTGGAGAAGTATATTCTACAAACGAAGTTAAAACAAACAAAGTATGGATAAATGGCAAACCAATTTATAGAAAAATATTTAATTTTGGCACATTACCCAATACTGACCAAAAGTATATGAATTTGAATATAAGTAATCTTGAGTTTGTTACTCATCTAGAAGGAATTGGATACGAAAGTTCAACGCAAAATTATTGGATGATTCCAAACGTTGCTTCTAGTGGGCTTCAATTTGTTGTAGATTTAGCAATAATAAATAATACACAAATTAGAATAAGAACTGGCAGTGATAGAAGTACTTATTCAGCTTATGTAACAGTAGAATATACAAAAACAACAGATTAAAAAAAGGAGGATAAAATGGAAGAAATAATAAAAGATTTACAATTTACACACGATTACTGGGCAATCCTATTGCCTTGTGTGTTAATGATTTTTGATATTGTTACAGGATATTATAATGCATGGAAGAAAAACGAAATATCTAGTTCTAAGATGAGAGATGGACTAGGTAAAAAACTAGCAGAATTAGTATATATAGTAATTTCTATGTTGATAGCATCAGCATTTGGAGTTAAAGCAATATTCTACTTTATAAGTATATATGTAATATATATGGAATTTGTAAGTGTAGTAGAGAATTGTGAAAAACTAGGCATGAAAATGCCAGATAACATTAAAGAAAAGATAAACAATAACAAAGGAAGTGATGAGTAATGATTAAGATAGTACAAAGATTAGTACCAGCAAACAAATACTCAATTAAATGTCCTAACATAATTACACCTAAAGGAATAACAGTACATAATACTGCTAACGATGCCTCAGCATTAAATGAAATTAATTATATGATTAATAACAATTATGAAATAAGTTATCATTATGCAGTAGATGATATTCAAGCAGTACAAGGATTACCATTAAATAGAAATGGTTGGCATGCATCAGATGGTACTGGCCCAGGTAATATGACTACTATAGCAATAGAGATATGTTATTCTAAAAGTGGCGGTGCTAAATTTGATAAAGCTGAAGAGAATGCAGCCGAATTAATAGCCCAAATTTTAAAAGAAAGAGGTTGGGGTATAGATAAGGTCAAGAGGCATTATGACTATGCTCCAAACAAGAAATATTGCCCTCATAGAACTATGGATAAAGGGTGGGATAGATTTCTTAACATGGTTAAAGCTAAAATGGGAACATCAAAGCCAGCAACAAGTAATACTAGTAGTTCATTAAACATCACTTACCAAACATGGGATGACGTTAAGAACAAATGGCTACCTAATGTTGTTAACGACAGAGACTATGCTGGCATATTCGGTCATGACGTTTGTTGCGTGTATGCCAATGCTAATAAAGGTAATATATATCAAAGAACACACACTAAGAATGTTGGATGGCTTCCTGTAGTCAAGAATAGAAAAGACTATGCTGGAATATACAATAAACCAATAGATGGTTATATGATTAAAGCAGATTATCCAATAAAATATAGAGTGCATTTAAGAAGACAAAACAGATGGTTACCATGGGTAACTGGATATAATACTAATGATTCTAATAATGGTTATGCTGGTATAATAGGTCAAGAAATAGATGCTATCCAAATAGCTCCTAGATAATGAGTAAAAATAGAAGTAAAGCTAATACTAAAGCAGTAAAGCAACAACTGTTTTTAAAATGTGGTAGGGTAGACATGTATAATATGGAGAAATATAAAGAACATAAACTCCAATTACACCACGACCCACCATATCGAGAGACAAAACATACTATCTATTCGGAAAGTTATCTACTATCAGCTAACACACATCAAGAGTTTCATTATCTTGAAGTACATGATCCAGAAGAATACATTAGGAGAATGGAAGTAGTAAAATCAAACAAGAAAATATTAGAAAAAAAGAAGAGTAGTGAACAGTACTAAACAGAACTGAACACTACTCTTTTTTTATTTTATCATCTTCTAATAATTTCAAAGCAATCCTTACTAATTCAACTTTTGTAATATTATGCTTTTTTAATAATTTATCTGCTTTCTCCCACTCATCTTTTTTTAAATCTACTTTAAATGTTTTGTAGTTGTTTTTAAGAAAATTTTTATCATATTCTTTTTTGTTAAAAGCCATATTATCACCTTCCTATAAATATAGTTTACAACTTAGTACGAAAAAAGTCAACAAATTTATTAAAAACTCTTGACTTAGTACGAAGTTTATGATATACTTAGTATGTAAGATAAAAAAGAAAGATATCTTACAGAAGGGAGGAAAGATGAATACAATAAAGAAAAAGCCAATTCGTAATCTAAGTTTGGACGACTTATACGAATTAGCTAAAATTGGATACATCTTCATTAAACATGAAAATGTAATTCTAGTAGGAAAGGAATAAAATCCTTTTCCTACTAACAATTATAAGTTATTCATCTTAAAAAGTCAAATGAAAAAAATAAAAAGAATAGTTAAGGGGTTAGTTGATTATTATAAATCTACTTCAGATAATTATGTACCAATATATATAGATACAAAATTAACAAGTTATGCTAAGGTGGTGCGTAACTATGAATAGTAGAGTAAAAAGAAATAGCCACAAATACAAGAAAAATAGAAGAATAAAAAGATTTAAATTAATAAAAAAGATTATCAAAATTATAATTAAAGTATTTCTTGCGTTAATTAATCTTACATTTAATATTTTATATAAAATCATGTATTTTATACATAATCTAATTGCTAAATTGTTTATGAAATTACCAAGAATGTTAAAGATAGCTATTATATATGTTTTGGTATTTAATTTAGTTGGAGATATATACAACACATATAATACAAATTATACAATTAAAGAGGTTAAAGCTAAAACAATACTGACTAGTAAAGTACCTATTATTAAAGAAATAGAAGAACCTAAAGTAGAAAAATGTATATTTGATAGTGTATCTTGTAAAATTGCTGAGAGTGGCAAAAAAATAGGTTTAACAGAGGAACAAATTTTAATTAGTATTGCAATATCAAAATGGGAAACTGGGAACTATACATCAGCAGCATATAAAGAAAAAAATAATTTTGGTGGTGTTATGTGTAGAACAGGACTTAGAACATACAGTAACCAAGAAGAAGGAATTAATCATTTCTTAACTAATTTAAAAAACAATTACTTTGATTTAGGATTAGATACGTTAGAAAAGATTCAACCTAAGTATTGTCCAATAGGTGCTAAAAATGATCCAACTGGATTAAATAAAAATTGGTTAAGTGGTACTAACAAGATGTTAAATGAATTAAAAAGTAAATAAATTATATAAGTCCCTTTTGTAATAAGCACCACCATATT
>JAFRIS010000036.1 GCA_017432665.1 Bacilli bacterium | reverse complement strand
TTTGTTCTATCTCTTGATAAGAAATAAATCTTATTATCTATAGTTTGAAATCCTACTTGAATTGCCCCTTCACTATTGGCATAATACTCATTTCCTTTATAAGTAAACCAACCTGTTTTAGCATCAGGATTTAAATAATAATTAGTGCCTCCTACTGTAAGCATTCCTGTTTTTTTAGCTCCATATTTTGTTCTATCTCTTGATAAGAAATAAATCTTATTATCTATAGTTTGAAATCCTACTTGAATTGCCCCTTCACTATTGGCATAATACTCATTTCCTTTATAAGTAAACCAACCTGTTTTGGCATCAGGGTTTAAATAATAATTAGTATCCCCAACAGTAATCATTCCCGTCTTTTTAGCACCATACATAGCTTTAGATCTACTATAAAAATATATCTTGCCATTAACAGTTTGAAATCCCACTTGAATTTCACCTTCGCTATTAGCAAAATATTCTTTACCTCCATAGCTAAAAGGTCCTTTTATTAAATACGGATTCAAATAATATATTTGATCACCAATAGTTAACATACCAGTTCTCATAGCTCCTAATCTAGTTGTATCTCTAGATAAGAAATAAGTTTCTCCATCTATTTCTTGAAAACCAGTCAAAATATTTCCTTCGGCATCTTCATAGTATTTATAACCATTTTTCTCTTTCCAGCCTTCTGCATGAACATCAAAAGTAATCATAAAAACACTTAATGCAACAATTAAAATGCTAATTTTTCTATTCATACTATTCTCCTTTCAAATATTTGTCTATTTTTTCAAATTGTTCTTCGGAATTATATTTTTTGTTTATTTCCACAAAAGTTAATTTGTTGATATTAATATTTTTCAAACTATTAATATCAACTGTTCTAATACTTCTATCAATATCTTTTAAGTAATCACTTGTTTTATCACTATACACTAATGGTAAAAATATTTGCTTATATTTAAGGGCCAATATTACTGCATGAAATCTTGTAGCAATAATATATTTATTACTTTTCCACTCAGATATTACTCTATTAATATTACCTTCATAAGAAACAACTTTAATATTTTTATTATCATCAATTCTTTCAAGTATTTCATATATAGTTTTTAAATCTCCATCTTTTTTGCAGAATGAAAATAAAGATATTTTATAGTCTTTTTCTTGATAAATTTTAATAATATTAGTTATAAATTTTAAATAACTTTCTTTGCTTTTAGCTATTTCAGGATAATTCTCAACATCAATAACAGAAATACCTATTGTCTTCTTGTTCATTGGACTTTTTTTGTTTTTATTCGCACCAACTAAGACAATGTCATCCGCAATACGAGTATTATTCAAATTATTGAATTGTTTATAAGATTTTTTATCTCTAAAGCAAACATCATCAAAATTTTTAAACCATTTTTCAAAATAATCATGATATTCTTTATCTCCAGGTCCAAAGTTACAGCCAACAATAAATGATGGTTTTTTCCCTAATGCTTCTTTTATTTTAAAGCGGTCATCTTCTTTCCAATCTGGATTTTGAATAAAGATACTGCCCCCTATATTAATATAGAAGTCCGCTTCTTTTGCTTTCTCTAAGATCATTGGGAAAAGATAAATGGGAACAGAGTCATCCCCCACTTCTTCCTTTGATCTAAGATAGAATTCATCTTGATCATAAAAGATAACATTCCTATTATGTCTAAATGTTCTTTTATACTGTTTTAATAATTCAGATGGTGGAAAGAAATAGAACTTAACTTTTTTATATCTTTCAAATAGTATTTTGAAAAATAAATCATCACCAAAGTTAGCATTCATATACCCTATTACTAAGCAACTTTTCATAACTATTTCCCTTTCCATTAGTTTATATTTCTTTAGATTTTCTTTTCCCCTCTTTATATATTTTTTTAAATTCTTTTATTTTTTCACTATTACCCACATTATTCTTATACCATTTAATTATCTTTCTAAAATTAAAATAGTTGGGTTTAGAACCATTTATAAAGTAAATAATAGTTATATCCAATTGTTTTTCTAACCATTTATCTAATTCTTCTTTTGTATACTTGTTGCTATTTTCTACTATTTTAAAGACTTTATATTTTTCATCTAAATTATCAATAATAAAATCCGTCTTACAATTGAAGGAAATATTATTTCCATGAACTAGATATTCAGCTTGTGGCTTTTTAATAAAGCCCATATCTCCAAAAAGTATTACTCTTAAGAAGATAGTTGTATCATTTAATATTTTCATTTCTTCGTATTTAGCTTTTTCTAGAGCCTTTCTACGAATTATAGCTACACTAATAATTGGTTTTGGATATTCAGAATCAGAAAAATGAATAAATAATTCTCTTTTATCAACGGTGTCTTTATAAGGAAATTTTTTTTCTGTTCGTACTTCATTAATAACATCATAAACAATATGTGAACCACAGACGATAGCTAAATTTTTTTCTTTTTCTAATCTTTTTACTGCTGTTTCAAAATATGTCTTATCAATGAATCGGTCATCATCATCCAAGAAATTAATATATTTACCCTTGGCATAAGTCATAGCTTTTTTACGACTTATTCCACACCCTAAATTCTTTTCGTTACGATAATAATGAATATTAGGAAGATTATAATTTTCCTTAATATAATCTCCTGTTCCATCACTTGAATAATCATCAATAATAATAATTTCTACTTCTTTATAAGTTTGCATTAAAACACTATCAATTGCTTTTCCAATATAATCTTTTCGATTAAAAGTAGAAATAATTACTGATACTAAAGCTTCATTTTTCTTTTTCATTTCCATACACCTATTATCTCCTAAAAGGTTTAGTAATAATCCTTTTAAGCATTTTTAATAATACTCTTATTCCGGCAACAAATGCCTTACAGAATTTTATAAATGTTTTTCCAACATCGATACTTGTCTTTTTAAATGATCTAATAAATTCAATTATTTCTTTACCTTCTTTTACTGCACCAAAGCCTTCTAATCTTGTTCTAATATGACGATATAGTCTTTGATGTTTACTAGCAGTAGCAGTTAAATAAACTCCTAAATTAGTCTCATAATAATCATTTGTATAATTATAATATAATCCATTAAACGATTCACAAGCTAATTCATAAGTTGTAGTATCAATGTTATATTTTTCCTCTTTTAAATTGCTTGAAATTGCTTCATTAAAGATTTTCTCCATATTATTTTTCATTATATCTAAAGTAAATCCCTCTAGTATTTTATTACGACAATTCTTTTTGATTTTTGGTAAATCATTTAATACTCTAATTGTCTCTGTAACATATTGATTAATTTCTTTTTGGAAAACTTCTTTACTGCAATTCTTATTATAATGAACAATACCGCCAACAGTTTCATCTATTAATTCTGTTTGTCCTCCAACATCGGTTGATACAACAGGAACAGACATTGCTAAAGATTCATATGAAGTTAATGCTAATCCTTCTAAAGAAGAACAATTAATTGTTAAATCACTAACGGCATATACTTCTTCTGTTTTATTTATCATTCCTAACAATTTAAAATTATCATTTACGGCTGCTTTTACTTCAGACATTAATGGTCCACTTCCAGCCATTACGAAGAATGTATTAGAGTCTTTTGCATAAATTCTTTTAGCAATTTCTATAAACATCAATGGTCTTTTTTCTTCTGACATTCTTGCAACAAAAGAAATTATTTTTTTGTCTCTTGGTAATCCATACTTTTCTTTTAATTCTTCTTTGTTAAATTTAGTTGGATTAAATTTTTCTTCATTAGTACCTATATATACAGTATCAACTTTTTTCTTTTGAAAATCCTCTTTTAATTGCTTTTTAGTAAAACTATTGCAGCAATATGTACCATATAAATATTGATCAACATCCCTTGAGCATCTTCCAAACCCTTTTCTTGGATCAGCATGATCTACAGAATGAATATAGTCAATAAATGGTGTTTCTGGATGCTTAGCTTTTAAATATGGAACCATATAATATCCATATTCAGTATTTGAAACAACCACTAAATCTACTTTTCTAGAAGAAATAATATAATCTGTAAAAGTTTGATAGTCTATTCTATCTAGGAATGATGACATATCATAAACTTCTGCATAATCTTCAAAATCTTGACGCAATGGATTTCTATTTGGGGTTGTCAATAAAACTATCGCACGAAATTTATCTTGAGGTAATCTCTTTATTAATTCTAAGTTAAAGAAATCAGCTCCTCCTATTGCCATCCATGGAAATATATAAAGAATAGTTTTTCTTTTATCTTTATTATAATCAGGAACTATTAAATCATATTCTTTACATGTTGCATGATTATCGCCATATCTTGGATATTGAATAGGTTCTACTATATCATCAGCAACTTTACTAGCTGTTTCAGTAACATATTTCATAGCTTGTGTTTTATTATTATTAGCTCTAGACAATTCACTTACCCCTTGCCTACGATACCAAAATAATGGTGCACTAACACGTAATGGTTTTTTACCAGCAGCTAGTAATTTTAACCATAGATTCCAGTCTTCATACATAGCTTTTTCTTTGATACCAAAACAACCAACTTCTAATAAATCCGCTTTTCTTACTAATGATGTAATGTTAATAAGATTTTCTTCTTTTTCTTGTTCAATTGTTAAGTATTTTTCCCATAGATATTCTTCATCTCCAAAATTAATTAATGCTGTGTATGCAAAAGAAGCATCTGGATGAGTTTCTAATGTCCAATATAAACATTCCAACATAGTTGGATCAATTAGATCATCAGCATCTAGGAAAAAGACATATTTAGTATCTTTGCTACATTTCTTAATACCAAAATCTCTTGCTTGAGCTGGTCCCCCATTTTCTTTTTCAAAATATTTTAAACGAGAATCTCTCTTTACTACTTCTTTTATTTTTTTATTAGATTCTTCATCTTTTGAACCATCGTTTACAATAATCCATTCAAAGTATGGATATGTTTGATTCATTACTGAATTAAATGTTTCATCAATCGTTTTTCCACCATTGTAATACGGTGTAACAATACTTATTGTTGGTTTCTCTTTATTTATTAAATCTCCATACTTTTTTATTTTTTGTCCTGGTATTTTCTTAAAATTCATAACAAACCTCACCTTCATGATATCAATAAATATAAATATTTAATGAAAAAAAGATGTAATGTATCTTATAATTCTTCTACAAAACTCTTTTCTAATTTCTTAAATATCAAATAATTAATTACTAATAAAACAAAACTTAATACTGCCCAAATACCAAATAAGCGAAAATCCGGCATCTTGTGGTAGAAAAGAATTGCACGATAAGCTTCTACCAATACTGCCATTGGATTTACAACCATAGCCCATTGGAATTTAGCAGGTAACATAGATGATAAATAAACAATTGGTGTTGCATAAAATCCTAGTGTTAAAGCCACACTTACAAAGTGATCTACATCATGAACAAATACTGTAATTGCCGATAATAGAAAATTAATTGCTAGTGTTAAAACATATTGAACTATTATTATAACTGGTAATAAAAGTGCATGTTTTGTAAAACCCACTCCACTAACAAGTATAAATACAAACATAATTAAACAAGTAATTAAGAAATTAACTAATTGTGATGTAGTAATAGAAATAGGAATTATTTCTCTTGGAAAATAAACTTTCTTCAAAATATTACCATTAGCTACTACACAACCAGTACCTGTTTGTACTGCAGTTGTGAAGAATGTCCAAGGTATAAGTGCTACAATCATAAAGATAGTATAGTTTTCAACATTTACTCTTAAAATATATGGGAATACAAAAGCATATACAGCTAACATTAATAATGGATTCAAGAAAGTCCATAATACACCTAACCATGAGCCTTTATATTTACCTCTTATCTCTTTCTTAATAGTTGTTTTTAGAAGTTCACGATAATTATATAATTCTTTAAATACTTTCATCTAACCACACACCTTCAAATACTCATCAAGAACTTTTGAAACTTTTCCATCCATCCTGATTTCACCTTGATATAGCCATACAGCTCTATCACAAATACTTCTTACTTGATTCATACTATGAGTAACTATAACTATCGTTTTTCCTGATTCCTTTAATTCCATTAACTTCTTAAAACACTTGTCTTGAAAATGTTGATCTCCAACAGCTAAAATTTCATCTATTAAAATTATTTCTGCTTGAACATTTATCGCAACAGAAAAAGCTAGACGCATATACATTCCTGAAGAATAAGTTCTAACAGGATTATCAATAAAATCCCCTAGTTCTGAGAACTCAATGATATCATCAATTCTCTTATCTATTTCTGATCTTGTCAAACCAAATATAGAAGCATTAAAATAAATATTTTCTCTTCCAGTAAAATCTTCATGGAACCCTGCTCCTAATTCTAGAAGAGAAGTTAATTTACCATCAGTAGTAATAGTTCCTTTATTAGGATAAATAATTTTAGTCATAAGTTTTAATAACGTAGACTTCCCACTTCCGTTAGTACCTATTAAAGCTACTGTTTCTCCTTTTTTAACTTCTAAATTTATATCTTTAAGTACATGTAAAATATCATTCTTACTTTTATTCTTTTTAGAAAAGAATAATATTTTCTCTTTTAGAGTATGTGCCTTATCGTAATATAATTTGAAATCTTTTGAGACATGTGATACTTTTATTGCAATATTCTTCTCCACATTCATACCTCTTTTCGTATATATCTCGACTTTCCATCTATATTTATTATACTAATTAGTACCAAAAAATACAAGTAAACTATACTTGTATTTTTATTAATCAATCGTTTTAATTAGTCGTTTTTTTAGATTACTAATCCCCATAACAGCTGAGGCTACAAATAACGGTGCATAACAATATAAATACCTAGATCGAGCTTCAAATATTGCTAAGAATAGAGTTATTCCAATTATAGCTGTCATTAATAATAATTCTTCTTTTGTATTTTTCTTTTTTACTATAAACGGTATAAATAAAATTACTAATAACCATAAATATTGTTGTATTTGTAATATATACTTATAGTACTTACCTTGTTTATAGAAAAGATTACGAACAAAGATAACTTTTTTATCACTAGTAATTCTTACTTCACTATAGAATGATCCTTCTCTTCCATAGGCAAATGCTCCATTGTTAAAATTCAACAACGTTTTTTTAGAGAAAAATACAACTTGCTCTTTTGGCGTTCTTCCAAATAATCTTTCTTTAAATCTATTATAATTATTACCCATACCATTATTTAATGAATAGTACATATCATCTCCACTAAATGCACCATTAGTCTCATTGTTTTGACCCAGAGCTAAATAATGAACTAAAGTGAATTCTGGAACACTATTATCTTTCTCAAAATGCATTATTCTAAGAGCACAGTTCTTTATAAGAAAAGGTGTTATTATACCAAATACAAATAGCATACTGTATATAGCTAATTGTTTATAACCAATTTTTTTCAACTTAGCTTTGTTAAAATTAAATATTTCAATTATAAATATCGCTATAAGGACTATAGCTACCGTTGCTTTAATAAAATAACCAAAGATAGATAAAAAGACAATTAAGAAGAAATCTAATTTATTTCTATCTTTTTTAGTATATAAATAAACTATTAATATTGGGAAAATAATTGCAAAAGTATCAGTATATGCAACAAAAATCCAAGGAGATAATAATATTAATGGTATACTAAGATAATATGTAGATAAAGCTAATCTTCTATTCTTAGTTATATTATCTACTACTAAAGATGCAAAAACTCCTGATAAGTTTACTAATAAAGCATTAACAGCTAATACTAAAATTAATCTTTTTCCCAAAATTGGATAAGTTATCTTTTTTAATACAATCAATATAAAAGTAATCATTATATTATTAGGATATCTTGTTAAATAAGCCGTTTCACAGAGCTTATTATTATTCTCAATAAAACAATCAGATAAAAAATTAACATATCCTGCATCCCAACCAGTTTTAAATGCTCCATATAGCTGAATTAATAATTGAATTAGATAAATCACTATCGAAATAATTATTATATATTTATAATACTTTTTACGAGTAATATCTTTTTTCTTAGGTAGTTTAACAAGGCCAAAAAGAACCAATACAAATATAGGAATAATAATGATATTTGGTAACATAAATGTTTCTTTACCGACATATTTCATACTCGAAAAGAAAACTAATAGTACTATGATATAACTAAACATCAATATAAATATTATTGGTACGGTTTTTTGGAGGAATTTCATTTTTTTGATTCCTTTCTTTTTGTAGTTTGATAAGTCTTACAATAAAGTTTTGTTAAGAACTTACTTTTTTCAATCTTTCTTTTAAAAGCACTACGATTTTCATAATACTTTTTATTCTTATAGTCTGGAACTTCTTTCTTTAGATAAGCAAAAGCTTCATCTATAAACTCATCCGCAACTTTTGGATCTATTTGAACACGTTGTTGAATAGTATAATTAGTTAATACTCTAACTGTTAATTTATCTAAGTCTTCTTTGAGATATCTTTTTCCTTTATAGTAAGATCTAACAATATCAATTATTTTAATGATATCAAAACAACGTCTATCACGCACAGTAGTCTCACTTTGTTCACGGATTAGATAATGATTTAGACATTTATCAACTTTACCTATTCTTGTAGCACAACCTATCGCTTTAGCTACAAATGGTGTGTCTTCATATTTTAAATTTTCTTCGAAATAGATATTATTATCTATTAATAAAGACTTTTTATATAGTTTATTCCATGGCGCTAAATTAATAGTTCTAATAAGAGAAGGCATTTCTTCTAAATTAGTATACTTAAATGTTGGTAAATGTTCTGGTTCTACTTTACCATTTTCATATTCTCTATAAAAATCACATATTACTAAATCTAAATCTTCTTTTTTAGCAGTATCATACATAATTTCACACATGTTAGGTTCATAGTAATCATCACTATCACAAAACATAATATAGTTACTAGTAGCTTTAGAAATACCAAAATTTCTGGTTTTACCTATTCCTTGATTTTTATTAGAAAAATATTTAATTCTTTTATCGCTATACTTTCTAATAATCCCATCAGTAGAATCAGTAGATCCATCATTTATAAGAATTATTTCTATTTCAGTTTTAGTTTGATTAATCAAAGAATTAATACAATTTTCAACATAGTCTTCAGCATTATAAATAGGTACAATTATACTTATATCACTTTTCATTTTTTGTCCCCTCAGTTTCTTTTACAATATATATTGGACGATGTTTTACCTCTAAGTATATTTTAGATAAATACATACCAATAATTCCTAAAAAGAATAATTGTATTCCTCCCAAGAATACTATTAAACAGGCCAATGATGGCCAACCACTAACTGGATCTCCCCAAATTAATGTCTTAATAACAATTATAACTATAGTAATAAAGGCTACTAAACAAAATAATAAACCAATATATGCAGACAATGTTAGTAAAGATGTTGAATAAGCTACTATTCCTTCTAATGCATATTTAATTAGTTTTCTTAAATTAAATTTTGAAGTCCCAACAGCACGATTTGGTGCTTCATATTCAATCCATTTAGTTTTAAACCCAACAAAACCAAACATACCTTTAGTATAACGGTTATATTCAGGCATAGCGATAATTGCATCTACTACTTGTCTAGTCATTAATCTAAAGTCTCTAGCACCTGGCATCTGTTTTGATTTAGACATTTTATCAACTAATTTATACCAAAGATTAGTAAGCCCTTTTCTTATAAAACTATATCCTTCATGAGTCTTAGTATATAATGCTACACAGTCATAGTCTTCTTCTTTAATTCCATGATACATATCAATTAATTTCTCTGGAGGGTCTTGTAGATCAACATCCATAATAGCTACATAATCACCTTTACTATTTTCAAGACCGGCAAACATACCAGCTTCTTTACCAAAATTTCTAGAAAAAGATATATATCTTACTCGAGAGTCTTTTTTTGATAATTTTCTTAAAACTTCTAATGTTTTATCATTAGAACCATCATCTATAAATAAAAATTCAAAATCTAAATTTTTCATTTTCTTTGTTACTTTATCAGTTTCAGTATAAAAAAGAGGAATTGCTTCTTCTTCATTAAAGCAAGGAATAATTAGAGTAATCATTTCTTTTTTATTCATATTAATACTCCTTTCTTAATTAATTATATCTAATTTTTAATTATTTGTATAGAAATAAAAAAGAGACATAGTCTCTTTAAATAATATAAAGTATTATAAACATTACTACTCCATAGAATAGACATGTTCCAATAAGTAATTTATTTGATAAGATTACTTCAATTGGATCCCCATGAGAATTTCCTTCTATATTCAAACTATATAGTAATAAAGTAACTATTAATAATGGAATAGTCCAGAATAAGTAATCATTACCTACTCTCGCAATTGTAGCAGCATCAACTGTCCATAATGTATATGAAACAATTGCTAGACCTACCATTACATACATGTTCTTATCAAGAAAATCTTTGCTATATAAGGATAATACTTTTCTAGATTTATTACCATTCTTAATAATCTCATTACGTCTTTTACCAAAACCTAGATAGAACGCTCCAAAAATAATCATTAAGTATAAGTACTTAGAAACCTCAATATCAGTTACTACTCCACCATACATTACTCTAAATACAAAGCCAGATACTAGAATTACGATATCTATAATAGGTATATTTTTTAATCCTTTACTATATAGGATATTTAATACAATATAAATTATAGGTATTAAGAAAACTCCAATATTCTTTAATTTTATATAGAAATAAGCCATTAGAGATATTACTATTATTCCTAATATAACTAATACTATTCTAGCTTGTTTTTTAGAAACTTCTCCACTTGCTAAAGGACGAAGTTTTTTAATTGGATGTAATCTATCTTTTTCAATATCACTCATATCATTAATAATATAAACGATACTAGAAGTACAACAAAATACAACAAAAGCTAAGAACGATATTTTTAATAAATCCATATTAAAAATATTAATACTGAAAAATATCGGTAAAAATACTAATAAGTTTTTTATCCAGTGTTTTACTCTAATTAATTTGATATATTTCTTCATTTTCTTTTCACCTCAAGTCTCCAACTAAATTTGTATTCAAAATTCTTTTGATTATCCATTTCTACTTTAGTATATTTTATTCCCTTATCATTCAGAAGATATTGGTATCCATACTCTTCATCATCAAAATATATTTTTAAATCATCAGTATACTTTAACTCCGCTAAATCTTTATTATTTTTATAAGCTACTATTATACTATCTTTTACTATTCTCCCAAAGATACATAAATTAATAAATACTACTAATAAACAAATTATGTTAATTGTCATATGAAACTTAGAATGTTTAATGTATTTTTTCAAATAAACACTTAATATAAAGCTTCCTATAACTAAATAATAGAAATGAGGAACATACCTTGCCCACCAACTCTCACCTAGTAATAGCATTGTTATTAAAGTAGTACCGATAGGTATTAGAATGTATTGTAAATTCTTTTTTTCTTTCTTCATAAATATAATAAACATTGGAATAAATACAATGAGCGACAAGATAAAAGATAATGCAAATAAAGGTCCGAATCCACCTATTCTAGTATCTGGTATATATAAAGCATCAAGTTCTGATTTATATATCATAAATGGATTCTTTAGAGTAGGCCTCTTTTGATAATAATTTGTGTTTTCCGTTTTAGAGAACATAGAATAATACCATTTTTCAAACTTGCTCATTTTAGCAAAATCTTTTGGTTGCATGGTAGTAACAATATCAATCTTATTTTTACCTATTAATGGATATAACGGATTCATATGATCAATTGTATTCTTAACATATGAATTAGATCCTACAAGAAATACTGATACTATATATACAATTGAGAATAAAATAGTTAATTTCTTAAATATTTTTATATCTTTATATCTTATTAACCAATAGAAATAAAATACTGCAGCTATTACTCCTGAACACATTAATCCAGTAAATTTCAAATTACAGAAAATTGCACATATTGATACAATAGAAATCCACAATGGAATATCTGGTTTCTTCTTTGGATCAACCATGAATAATAATAGTAATTGAATTAAGAAACATATTCCCATAATTCCATCGACATAATATGTAAATATTTGTGATAAAACAATTGGATTTAAAGCTAAGAAAGCAGTAAATACTATACTCCAATTTTTATCTAATATTTTTCTTAATATGTTATAAGTAATAATTATTAACATAATACTTAGTATAATAATTAAGGCTTTTCCTGCTTCTATACAACCAGTTAAACTATACATTGTGGCAGCATAAATCCAAGATGCTTTTGGATAATGTTCAATCCAAACATCTACCTTTGATTTCTTATCAATTGGAATAACATTAGAATTATGCTTTTGAAAATCTCTAGCGTTTTCATATAATGGATTCCAACCATTCTTTATATAAGCAATAGCAGTTTTATGGTATGAATTACCATCAATTGACAAATCATATATTTTAGTACTTAAAAAAGGTATAATAGTCACTATTAATAAAAAGATTATAGCTAAAGCAATATTTCTTTCTTTTTTCAAAATATATATAATTGGAATAACGATAGATACTATGCCAATTAGTGGTAAAACACTATTAATATTCAATATTTGAAATATAGAGTATAACACTAAGATGCATAAGAAATACATACATAACATAAAAAACAAAGTCATTGATTTATTTTTCAATTTAAAAAACTCTTTTTTCATATTCTCACTACTCTCTTTTTTTATTTATTTTCTCATAAGCCATTGTAATTTTTTATTTGTTTTATCATCTTTAACTATAAAATTAGTTATAAATCTAGCACATTCTTTACCTTCAAATGTCTTAAATGAATAATATGAATCTGCGAAATTAGATTTATTGATTTTACGATATGATATTTCATTTTCTACTGATCTATATATCTCATTAAAATTTGTAACTGAAGCAACTAAAAGTATTACAATTGTTGCTTTCTGAACAAGCATTTCCTTTTTATTTACTTTATCAATAATATTTAATCTATCACATACTAACAAGTATAAAACAATTAATAATGGAATTGTTGCTCTATTACCTAAATCAGCTCCTCCGATATAGAATAATGAGATAACAGTAAAGAAAGCAAAACACATAATAATATACTTATAATTCTTTTTATTAATAATTACTATGTATACAAGAAATTCTAGTAAAACAAACATTATATAGCTAAATATTAGTTCTTTCTCTCGACCACTTTCCATAGCATATAATATATAACTTCCTTTACTAGACTTATTTAAAGTATACATAAAAACCATTGGTAATACTGCTAAACAACCAAAAATGTTTTCTATAGAAATTAGTTCTTTGATTCTATTCAAATCAATAATTTTATCTAAATTCTTTCCAAAGATTATCATACACATTATTATGTATAAAAATCCAACCATTGGAAATGGAGCAAAGGGAACTAATAAAGCAAATAAGTAACCACATATTCGATAGTCTTTTTCTTGCAAAAATAGCATCACCACTATCCAAGCAGGAATACTTTGATTAAATACCCAGAATAGTTGAGTAACAAAAGATGACATACAAAATAATCCCATACTTGTATCAATATGTGTACTTCCTATTGGATGTATTGGAAATCCCCAATATTTATTCATTATTATATATCCAATTACATTTAATCCACCAAATGCAATAAATATGAAATAATATCTATACTTTGTATTTCTAAAGAAACGACAAACGTAATAGAAGAATAAAGTTACTCCTATTATTTGCCACAATAGCATAAATAAACTTGCTATTTTAAAATTAGTAATTTTACCAACTATGGCACCTGGTAACCAAAAAGCAAAATAATAATTTAATATTCCACTATTACCAATTTTACTTTGTTCAAATGGAAGAGATGAATAATCATATCTAACAGGCCAAGAACTTTCAATTAAATCTCTAAATATAGCATTACGACTATGATAGTCCCAGTTTTGAGGAAAGATTCCTCCAGCTCCAGATAATACATTTATTATTACAATTAATAGTATTAAAATAATAATCTTTTTCTTATTAAATATTTTATAATAATCATCAAAATCTAAAACTTTATATTTTTTAAATACAAGATATGTTGCGATTAACAACAAAATAATACCTGGTATTGATATCAATCTATTGTACCAAAAAAACAATTGAATTATTATTGGAATTACTAAGAATAGAATTACGGCTTTATACAATTTCTTGTCAATTTTTAAATATTTAGAAATCTTACCTTCTCTATCTTCTTTTAAATTATAAACAATATCTTTTCTTACAAGATAAGCATCTTTCGAGATGTCCATGATTGGTTTATCAACCATTGAGTCAGAATAGAAAGCCTTTAACTTTTTATTCTTTTCTTCTTCATGAAATCTTTTTACTTTTTCATGATCATGACAGTTTTTAGATAAGAACTTTCCTGTTTTTTTATCTACTCTACTCGCAATTACTTTTACCTTTAATTTCTTTTCTAAGGGTTTTAATAAAAATTCAGGAGAAGCAGATATTATCACATCGGTAGATTGTTTTTGTTCTAAATACCAAGGTTTTATATTTTTATAATGACTCTTCCAAAAGTCTTTAATATAATCATCTACATTATCTATTCTCTTTAAAAATGAGAAAACATACTCTTTAAATTTGGTTTTATCAATTATCTTTAGTATATATAACATTACTCCAAATATTTGTATTGGAAGTTGTAATAATACTTTTTTATTTCTCTTTAGAGAATACTTATAAAAGTCTACTGAAGAGTCACCATCATAAATTGTTTCATCAAAATCATATCCGTTAATCATATTGTTTCCTTTCTACTTGTTAATTAATTTGTTGGTAAATTTTGGACTTATCATGAACAATAATTTCTTTATTTTTCTACCAAAAGTATTAGTTAATAAATAATCATAAACTCGATGTTCTTTTAATTTCTTTTTATATTCTAAATAATCTTTTCCTTTTAATTCACATATTTTTAAAATCAAACTATTCGCAATAAAACTTTTAAATAGCTTACTATCTAAATCAGTCTTATTTATTTCTTTACTTAAAAACAAATAGTGATTATAAAAATCATTTACTTTATGCTTAGTCCATTCATAATCAGGTTGATTCATAATACTACCTTGACGACGATAATAATTATAACCAATATAATTAATTGAGTTTACTTTACCAGCTTTAATAATTATTAATGGAGTTAAACCAAAGTCTTCGTGAACCTTACCTTTAGCAAAACTAAACTTTTCTTTTTCATAATATTCTCGTTTTATGGCATAACACCAAACACTTTCAACAAAATGAAATCTAGAAATAATAGCAAATGCTTCTACTCCTGTTTTTCCTTTAAAAGTAGTTTCTTCATAATCTACAGTTTCATAATTATTAGTAACTGTTCGCACTTGGAATCTTACTAAATCAGGATTATTATCTAATGATTTTTTTATTTCCTTTAACAAGTCTTTATCCCAATAATCATCACTATCTAAGAATAGTAAGTATTCTCCTTTAGCTTTCTTAGCGCCAAGGTTTCTAGCTTCGCTGACACTTACATGCTTACTAGTAACAATCTTTACATCATAGTCTTTGGCAATTTCAATACTTTTATCAGTACAACCATCATCAACGACAATAACTTCGTAGTCTTTACTAGTTTGATTAAAAACACTTTCTAAACATCTACCAATGTATTGTTCTACATTATAAGCAGGAATAACTATACTAAATTTAGGCATACTACACCTCTATTCATTAAATATTTTTTCTAATTGTTTCATTCTTTCTACTTGACCAGCTTCCAAATCAATTTCTAGTCTAGATTTTTTCTTTTTTAAGATATCTTTTACTTCTTTAACCATCTTAGTTTGATCTTTACTAATAACATAGCCATATTCATGAATATCAACTTGATCATCACTAGTTGGGAATGTCGTAATAATATCTTTATTTAGAGTAATTGCTTCTAAATAAGTTACTGGAAAACCTTCATAATCAGAAGTTAAAATTACATAATCTGCTTGAGCCATATATGGGAATGGATTAGACTTTTTACCCATAAAAGTTACTCTTTTCTCTAATTTATTATCTTTAACTTCTTTTTCATATTTGTGACGATCAGGACCATCTCCTATGATCCATAAATCAATATCATCTATTTCTTTTACTAAATTAATTTGACGAGAAATTTTCTTTGCATCATCATCTAATCTTCCAACAAACATAAATAATGTGTGTTTCTTATCTTTTTTCTCCTTGATGTTTTCTTGACTCTGTTTAATAATTTCTTCAGTATTAATAAAATTATTAAAGACTCTACATCTCTTCTTTAATTCAGGATACTTTTTAACAAAACCTTCTCTATTTTCATTAGATACAAAGATAATATTTTTATATCTATTTATCTCTCTACTATTAAAGAATTCATAGAAGTCTGCATCATTCTTATAAATAGTACGATAGTCATTATGAACATAGAAAGCCGTATTCTTAGAAGACATTAACGCTAGTTTTGAACTACTATAACTATATGTTGCGTAACAACAACTAAAGTCATAATTATGATATTCAAATATTTTAAATACTAGTTTATGAGTACCATTAATTAATTTTCTTAATAAGACATTTTTATTATTACTTACTTTGCACTCTTCTACTCTAACTTCATCTTTAATTTTATCTAAGAAAACCCCATGCTTCTTTTCTAAAACAATAGTTACATCATATTTATCAGTATTTATTCTATTAACTAAATTCAATAAAGCTTTCTCTATTCCACCTACATCCATACTATATGAAGTAAATAATAGTCTTTTCTTCTTACGTTTAGGAAACCCTAGAATTAATATAATTGCAATTAAACTTACTGCTGGAGCAGTAATAATATGACCCGTAAAGAATGATAAGAAAATAATTAATAATAAACTAATAAAAGTCATATAACTTTCAAAATTAAGAGTCTTTTCTTTTCTTAATACTTTCCATAATACATATAAAGTTATACTAAAGAAGATTAAGAATCCAATTATTCCATGATTATAAAAAATATCAAAGTAATCCATTTCTATTAACTTAGTAGGTTTACCATTTTTCTTTAAATAACCTATTCCAAATAGTTTTTGATAAACATTTGCTTTACGATATAAAGTGGCTTTTCTATCTAAGAAGGTTAATCTTTGGCTAAAGATAAAATGATCCACTAATTCTTCATCTTCAAATACTTCTCCTACATTTTCTAATTCTAAATAGTTTAAATGGGTCTCAATATTTTTATAAAAATTAGTTTTAGGAATTATTACTAATAAAGCACTTACTCCCACTAATAATACTATGACTGAGATAAGAATTTTTTTATATTGTTTTTTTATAAAGTAATCTCGCCATAAATATATGATAATAGCCATAACTGTGATAGTTAATGATATTAAAGGTGTCTTAGTACCTATCATTAATATAACAACGAAGTACATTAAACCTAATAACATTTTAGGAACTATCTTTCTAGAAGATACTAAAACAGTAAACATAATTGGAGTTAATAGAGAGATAATTCCACTTATTTCATTAGCTGAATTATAAAAACCTAATGTACCTGCTTTAGTAATCTTATAAGTTTCAAAACCTACTCCTAATAAGATTGGTACAAATATAAAAATTAAATATAAAAATAGTGTCGTGAACAAGGTCATCTTACTAATATTAATTTCATCTCTAATACTATATAAAGATAAGAATAAAATTGGGAAATAAAACACCTTAACTAATCCTTGTATTTCAGAAAATAAACCTACTCCATTTTTATAACAAATGATTCCTATCACATAAAATATTCCATAAATACCTATTAATAAATATGGCCATAATAGTTTCCTTTTATGATAAATAAAAACTGTAGTATAACAAATAAATAATAGAAATAATACTCTTAGAATAATACCTAATGTAAGATTAATATTTAACATATGAAGACATAAACCAGTTAGTAAGTCAATAACTGGGCCTAGTACAATAAACACTGCGATTATTAGGCCTATATTCTTTTTAATAAAATTAGTCATATTATCATCCTATTCGTTCTTTTCTATCAAAATTATAGCATACTTCCCTTTTTATTTCTATAATAGACAGTTCTTTACAGATAGAAGTCGCGATTTATTTATATTTTTAGTTATTTATTATATAATTATTATAGTATGGAGGTGTTTTATGGCCAACAAAAAGAATACTAAAAGTACTTCTAAAAAGACTACTACTAGTAAGCCTAAAAAAGAAGTAAAAATTGAAAAAGAAAATGATATATCAACTGACTTTGTAGAAGAAAAGAAAAAGAAAACTACTAAGAAAAAAGCTTCTGAGAATACTAAAAAAATAGAAAAAGTTGAAAATAAAAAAACGGAATCTACTACTAAGACAATGAATACCAATGAAATAAAAGAATTGCTTGGAGAAGATGTTTCAAAAGAAGAAAAAACTAAAGTTAAGAAACATCCATTAGTACACTTTTTCCTAATAATCCTATTATTAGTTGCCTTAGGTTCTTTTGTAATAAATGTCTTAGATAAAAATAATAGTATTTATGATTTAA
Source organism: Bacilli bacterium (assembly GCA_017432665.1). Classification (GTDB taxonomy): domain Bacteria; phylum Bacillota_I; class Bacilli_A; order RF39; family UBA660; genus UBA3789. The sequence continues at coordinate 30,359 of JAFRIS010000036.1, read as the reverse complement.
TTAGCGGTTTAATTCTAACAATATTTACTATTTTCTTCGTAACTATTTCTATTAGTTATCATCGTAAAAGTAAAAGTACTATCTTTATAAGTGGATTATTATTACTCGCTTATTTCTTATTAAATCTTAATAATCATGTTAATATTGTTAGTACTCCTATTAGTACAGTAGAAAACTTTCAAGGAAAAAGTATTACTGATGTAATTAAATGGGCTAGTAAAAATAATATTAAGATTAATCAAGAGTATGAATATAGTGACATGATTGAAGAGTATAATGTCATTAGTCAAGATGTTAAGAGCGGTACTAATCTAAATAAAGTCAAAGAGATTACTATTGCGGTTAGTGAAGGACCAAATCCTAATAAAGAAATTATTGTACCTAGTATGCTTACTTGGGATGATGAAAGAGTTATTGATTTCGTTAAAGACAATTATCTAAGTAATGTAATTGTAGAATTTGTAGAAAGCGATAAAGCAAAAGATACAGTTATTGAACAAAGTGCTAGTGGTAATTTAAAAAGAAGTGATGAATTAAAATTAACATTCTCTTTTGGAGAAGAATTAGGATTTTCTGAAGTTACTTTAATTGATTTTACTAACAAGAGTAAATTTGAAGTAGAATTCTATATGAAACAACACCAATTATTATATGAATTTGATAGTGACTTCTCTAAAAAGATTAAACGTGGATTAGCTATGAAGCAAACAATTGCGGCTGGTGAGACTGTCCATGTTAATGGAGAAATAATTGGAGTTACTATTAGTAAAGGCCCTAAAGTAAAAATACCCGATTTAAAAAGCATGAGTTTAGAAGAAATTACTGAATGGGCTATTAAGAATAAAGTTAAATTAACATTTACTGATCAATATGATGAAAATGTTAAAGAAAATGATATTATAAGTGTTAATCAAGAAGTTGGATCTGTTGTAGAACAAGGAACTGTAATTAAAGTAGTAGTTTCTCGCGGGGCTCTAACAATGCCTAAGTTTAAATCATTAGTTGATTTCTATAATTGGGCTAATAAATATAATATTAACTATGAAGAAAAGCATGAGTTCAGTGATACTGTTAAAGCTGGAGAAATAATTAAATTTTCATATAAAACTGGAGAAACAATTAAAAATAATGATACTATTACAGTATTCATTAGTGATGGTGAGAAACAAACTGTTCCTAATGTAATTGGACTTACTAAAAGTGAGGCTATTGCTAAATTAGAAAAAGCTCATTTAAATTACAGCTTTGTTTATGCCAATAGTAGTCATAGTAAAAATAAAGTAATAGATCAATCTATAAGTGCTGGTAGCGAAATATCTAGTGGTACTACAATAACTCTTACAATTAGTACCGGTGAAGAAGATAGTTATGTAGAAGAAAGAAAAGAAAATACTAATAATCATAGTAACAATAATAGTAATAACAATACTACTCCTAAACCACCAGTTAATAATTGTACTAATGTAACTGTATATATCTACCCTGATTTAATTTCTAATGTACCAAGTACAACATGTTCTAATATTAAAGGAGCTTATCCTAAACTTAAATTTAGTTGTAATTATGTAAAAGATAGTGGACTATCTAATGGTATGTTAAAGAATGCTGGTAGTATTGATGAAAAAACTAAAAGTACTTGTGAGACTATTAGCTTAGTAATTGTTAATAATAATTAAAAAAGATACTAAATAGTATCTTTTTTTAGTTAAATTCTTCTGAGAAATTTCCATCTACAAAGATTGGGACTTCTTTTCCATCTTCAGTAATACCTGTAATATTCATATCTTTATTACCGACCATGAAGTCAACATGAGAATCACAGTTATTTAAATGATATTCATTCAATAATACTTTCTTATCAATAGTTGGACCATTTACTACACACTCTGGGAATGAATCACCTAGGGCTATATGACAAGCTGCATTCTCATCAAATAATGTTTCTAAGAACACTTGATTAGTATTAGAGATAGGAGAATCATATGGTACTAGAGCTACTTCTCCTAGCCTGTCAGAATTCTCACAAAGACTAATCATCTGCTTTAATGTTTCTTCTCCATGTTCAGCATGAGCTTCTACTGCTTTACCATTTTCAAATCTAATATTGAAATTATCAATTAAAACATCTTGATATGATAATGGTTTAGATGAATAAACTATTCCGTTAGCACTCATACAATCAGGTGAAGTAAATATTTCTTCTGTTGGGAAATTTACTAATACTTCTTTACCATTAGCTAGTTTTTCTTCTCCTGATGCCCAAATATGATTCTTTGGTAAATCTACTCTGAAATCAGTTCCATTAGAACTTTTATATTTTAAAGTTTTAAATTGGTAATCAGTTAACTTTTTTCCTCTTTCTTTTAATTTTCTTACTTTTTCATTCCAGATAGCAACTGGATCATCTTCCTTAATGCTACAAATATCAAAGATTTTATTCCATAATTCTTCTACTGGATCATTACTATTTGGGAATAATTCTTTAGCCCAAGCTGTTGTGGGTACTGCACCTATACACCAAGCTAATTCTGATTTATCACGACGAGCATCAAAACCTCTTCTAGTTTCTTGAGCAAACTTTGTCATTGCACTCATCTTTTTAGGATCTACATCTTTCATTAAACCTGGTGTTTCACTAGCTAACATTAAATAAGCCGCATCTTTTAAAGCATATTCATCCCACATCTTTTTATTCCAGTAAGGTAATTTCTTTAACTCTTCTACATCATACTTTAATAAAGCATCATGCTTTTCATAAGGATTAGACTCATCATAGTAAATATCTGTTATTCCTAACGAATGAGCTATTTCAGTTACTATATCAACAAAGTCCTTTCTTTCAACATTATAACTAACAAATAAAGGTTGATTCTTTTCTACCTTTAAACATGATTCTAATAATACTCTTGCGTATTTTTCTTGTAGTGTCATTTATTATCCCTCCATTATTATTATACACCAAAAAAGGCAATTACTTGCCTTTTTATTTAACATTTAATTCAATACGATATCTATTATCTTTATTAATACTAAATGTATAGTTTTTATTATTAATAGTTAATTTAACATTGGATAAATCTCTTCCTAAGATTTCATTTAATTCACCATAATCACTAATATTAGCTTTATTAGTAATATAAATAGCATAATTACCTTTAGGAATATTGGAAATATCTATTGTATTATCAAACCAAGCTCTAGTCTTATCTAACTTATCACCTAAAGTACCACCTACTGCATATAATCCATTAGTAATACTTCCTAGATTATAACTATATTTACTATAATTAGAAGTATTTTCAAATACAACTTTTCTTTCTACTTGAGCACTTGTACCTAAGTTCATACCATATGAATATGATGTTCCTTTAAGATGTAATTTATTATTAGTAAATTCTAAAGCACGATATTGATTATAAATATTATAAGTACTACTAGCGGTTTTATCCCCTATTTTTTCACTTCTAATTATTAATTCTAATGGTAAATTATCATCTAGATAATTATTTCTAGTAGTAATATATTTACTATTCTTATAAGAAGCTACTTGTGGTTTTAAAACCTTATTATTAACTACTGAATATGAGTATGAATCTTCACTAACTGAGAAGATAGATAATTGGTAATCTCCATCAGGTATATTAGTAGTATTTATTTCTCCTTTGAACCATGAATAAGTATAATCTTTACCATCCGAAGAATATACCGGTCTTGTCATCTCATTCTTATTAGTAATTCTTTGCATTTCAAGAGTATATATCGCATCACTATTTAATGATTCAAGAGCTAAGATATAAACTATTTCTTTATCTAAAGTATTATTAATACCTTTAATTGCATTATATCCTTTTAATTCTAATTTACCATTTACTTCTTTTAAATAATCAAAGTAATAAATAGATTCTCTTTCAGTAATTTTCAAATCAGTAATATCAATATCATCTAAATCTACAGTTACTCTTTCTTGTACTACTACTTTTATTTCTTTAGTAGTAGTTTTATTTTTACTATCAGTAACACTATAAATAACTTTATACGTACCAACTACTTTATTATTAACTGTATTAGTAGTTACTATAATTTTATTTGTTATATTACCGTCTTCTGCATCACTAGCAGTAACTCCTGCTTTTGGATCAAAATTATCTCCTACATAAATAGTCTTATTACTTGCATTAATTACTGGAGCACTATTTGTTTTAACTACTACATTTATTGTCTTAGTAGTTGTATTACTATTACTATCAATAACTTTATATGTAACTTTATAAGTACCAGCAACACTAGTATTAACAGTATTTTCAGTAACAGTAATCTTATTAGTTATATTACCGTCTTCTGCATCACTAGCAGTCACTCCTGCTTTTGGATCAAAGCTATCTCCTACATAAATAGTTTTATCACTAGCATTAATTACTGGTTTATTATTAGTTTGTACTGACTTAGATAAAGTAATACTTACTCCAGGAGCACTAGCTAAAGTATATCCATAAACATTACTTGTTCCAGTTAGATTAACTGGTACTTTATACCAAGTATTAGAACCTACTTTTCTACTTTCAAGTACTGGTACATATGAATTAGTATATAATCCACTAATTAAAGTAGATTGGACATCTTCAGTATTGTAGTTAACCCAAGTATATTGATTACCAGATACAGTAACACTTACTTTACCATAACTATCAGTAGTAAATCTTAAAGAATCAGCACTTACCCATTCTTTTTGATCATACCAATAATCACTTGTTACTAAGTAAGCTACTGGATTACCATTCTTAAATGCAGCTGCATATACCATTACATAACGATCTTTTAGTACTGTCTTACCAGTCTTAGTAGTTAAAGTAGAATTATAATAATATGGTGTATTCTTAAGTGTAATAGCTACCTTTGGTTTTAGAGTAGCATTAGCATCATATAAGTCATATGTATAAGTCTTATCTTGATAAGCATAAACACTAGTAGGACTAACATTACCTTTCTTACCAGTATTAATCTTTCTAACTTGAGATGCTTTTACATAAACGGTAGAATTCCAGTTATAATCTCCTGATGTCTTTTCATTATAATTAGAGTCAATATTTAAATCACTTACTACTTTGTACCATTTTTCGTTATTGCTTGTTACTTCTCCAACAATAACTACAGCATCTTCTTTTTCTGGATAAGTATAAATTTGTTTAGAAGAAGTATTTGGATCTTTATAAGCAATAGTTGGTCCATTTACTACACCTAATTGATAATAGTTATAGTCTTGCATTCCTAAAGCTTTATCTAAAGAATAATAGTTAGATGCCATTTTCTCTGACCAATAAGTATCAGAAGCATACTTAACATTCATTCCAATCCATTTATCTCCAAATTGTGGACCAAAGTATCTCCAATCTCTTGGATGAGCATAACCATAAGTAATCCATTTAGAAGCATATCCTAAGATACTACTAGCAAAACTTGGATACCAATTAGCTGCTTGTGTTGGATTAGAATCTACTGCATTAAGTCCAAACCCATTATTTTTATTAATAGCTAAATTACTAGTTCCATTACCAGTTTCATTTCTACTTAAACTAAGTGATAGAATAGCATTTACTCCATATTTTTCTTGAGCATAATAGAAGAATGTTCCAGAACCATAAAGGCGAGATGTTCCACTACTAGCTGCATTACCATAAACATTTTTCTTATAACCTAAATTATTTCTAATATATTCATCTATGTTACTACTTGAATAAGCCGTTTTAGTATGATTAGACAAATACATATAATAGTTATAATATGGATTGTTTTTGTTTACTGAGTTATTATAATTACCATTTTTATAGTCTTTAATTAAAGTAGTTAAGTCACTATAAAAGTAATGTCCATCATAGCTATAATATTTACCCGTACTTAACATATCTGGTTTAGGTCCAATAGTTCTACCGCTTGATCCACTATAAGTATTTTGAATCTTAGCAACATAATTATGTCTAATGTCAGTATTAGTTACAGTATATGAACTAGATGATTTAACCCAAGTAAGAGGTACTACTTCATAAGCAGTTTGTCTAATCCAGCCAGTAAAGTTACCTATTCTTACTTTGGCTACCCATACATTAGCAGTATTAGAGTATGTTGCATCCATTAAAACTCCATCTACTCCTCCATATAATGAACCAGTATCCATATATGTATATGAAGAACCAGTTAAATTACTATTTGTATAGAAATATGTTAATTGCTCTGGATTAACTGATAAATCAAGTAAAGCCACATTAGCATCAATAATCTTAGTAGAACCAGATACTTTAGTCATAATAGCTAAATTATTAGCACCATTAGACTTCATAAAGTTTTTAGCCTCACTATAATTACCATAACAGCCCACTTTAGTAATAGTTCCATTACTTTCAAACTTAGCTACTTCAAAGTTTCCGCATAAAGCTCTATTTTTATAATTACTAGAGTCAAAGGCATAAACATCTTTTACAGACATAAAAAACAATATTAATATACTAAACATTAATAGTCTTTTTTTCATAATATACCTCCTTCCCTATTCTCCTAACTATATTATATCAAGCAAACGCTTTTGTTTGACACCTTATTTACTTGATTTTTTCTTTATTTGACAATATTTTACGCAATATAAACTTATTTTGAATATCTTGGATTGTAACTTGAAAAAAATACTAATTTTAGGTATAATTTTATAGTAACAATTTTTGTTTGGAGGAATTGTATGACTAGAGAAAAAAACAACAATAAGAAAACAATGAATATGATAGTAGTATTTTTTCTAATTATTGCTTTAGCTACTTCTGCTTTCGCAATATTTGAAATCGCACTACTTAGTTCAATAGAAAATTTAATAAGATACATAGTAATGGGATTACTTGTTTTAATAGATATATTCTTCATTTTAAAGACCAAGAAATATATTAAAGGTAGATACAATAAAAGAAGTAAAAGACCTAAAAAGAAATTATTTATTCTTATCCTATTTATCTATTCTATTATTTGCGGAACTATAGGAGGAATAATCTTTATTATCTATGGACAATTAAGTGGAATCAATAAAGACTATGTTACTTATACTTCTGATTTATTAGTAATGAGTAAGAATAAAGCTACTGATATTAAAGATATCAAAGATATGGATATAGGTATTCTTAGTGATAAAAAAAGTCCTGAAGGATATATTATTCCACAAGAAATTATCGCTGAAAACAAATTAGAAGATGATAATACAATTAAGAAGTATGATGATTATACTAGTATGTTAGTAGACATGTATGCTGATGAATTAGATGCAATGTTTGTAAGTGACAGTTATGTATCAATGTTCTCCGGTATTACAGGATTTGAAAATATTTCTACTGATACTAAGGTAATTACTAGTAAAGAGAAAAAGATGAAAAAATCAGCTACTTCTAAATTTGAAACTTCTTCATCTGGTAAGAATATTACTGAACCTTTTACAATTCTATTAATGGGAATTGATTCAACTGATGAAGTTCTTACTAAGAATGCAATTGCGAATGGGGATACTTTAATATTAATTACATTTAATCCTAAGACATTAAATGCTACAATGTTATCTATCCCAAGAGATAGTTACGTACCAATCTCTTGTTGGAGCGGTAATCCTGAAAACAAAATTACTCATGCAGCTGCATATGGTAATGATTGTATGATTAATACTATTCAAGATTACTTCGATGTTGATATTGATTATTATGCTAAGATTAATTTCAAAGGATTAGTTAAACTTGTTAATGCTGTAGGTGGTGTTGAAGTAGATGTTCCTAAGACATTATGTACTGATGATTCTTCTCGTGGTGCTCAAATTTGTATTAAAGCCGGAAGACAAGTACTTAATGGAGAACAAGCTCTAGTATTTGCTAGAAATAGAAAGCAACTTGCTAATGGTACATTTGGTAGAGAACAACATCAACAAGAAATAATTATGGCATTAATTAATAAGATGAAAACTATTAAAGATGTATCTAAATTTATGGATATTCTAAATACAGTTTCTAATAACTTAGATACTAACTTAACTACTAAACAAATATTATCATTCTATAATATAGCAAAAGATATTATTAAAAAAGGTTTAAGTTCTGAAGATGCTGATCTAATTAATATCCAACAATTATTCTTAGATGGCGATGGTCAAATGATTTATGATGAAAGAGCTAGAATGGTATTATGGGATTATGTTCCTAATAAAGATAGTCGCGATGATATAGTTCAAGCGATGAAAGAAAACTTAGAATTAGAAAAGCATGATGTTATTAAAGAATTCCATTTCTCTATTAATAAACCTTATGAAAAGAAAGTTATTGGACAAGGTCCATATAGTACAGGTTATGGTTATACACTATTACCAAGTTTCATTGGTTTAAGTGAGGCTCAAGCTAGATCTTTAGCCGCTAGATATGGTATATCTGTTACCTTTACTGGTGGAGATGGATATGTTATTGCTCAAAGTCAACCTGATCATAAACGTCTTGATTTAATGAGTAAGAGTTTAGTTTTAACACTAGGTGGTTCTAAGAAAGAAGAAGTTAAAGAGGAAGAAGAGCCTGAAGAAAAAACTGAGGATCAGCCAGAAGAAAAAACTGAGGATCAAGGTGAAGGTTCTGGAAATGTTACTCCTCCTGAAGGTGGAGATACTACTACTCAAGAAAATACTCAAACTACACCATAGTAAAAAAAGAGCTTATATAAAGCTCTTTTTTAGTGCAAAAAAAGAACTACTATTGTAGTTCTACTAAACTTAGTTTATTTCCATCATGGACAAATACTAGTTTTCCTTCTTTTTGATAATCCGCGAATTGACCATTTGTATAAGACCAACTCATATTAACTATATAAGCTTCTTCATCAGTCTCATCACCATATTTAAAACTTTCTTGTTTTACACTATTCACTTTAATGTTAGATACAACTGGTAAAGCTTGCTTACGATTACCATAAATATTATTCTCAACATATTTATAATATGTACTTTGAGCATTTTGTAAGAAGTTTTCTAAGATATCTTTATGAACAAAATCTACTCCACCGATATCTGTCTTAGAAACCTTATCGTTTAATGAATAGAAGTCATATACAAACATCTCAGATATCTTTTTAGCATAGGCTTCTTCATCTACTTTATCTGCCTCTAATATCTCTTTTAATTCTTCAAACATCTTCTTATAGGCAGCAGGTTTATTATCTTTCAACTTATAGCCATATTCCTTTATTTCATTAACTATTTTAGCTTCCTTTACTTCCTTAGTCTTAAACAAGTTTTGATACGTAAGAAAACCTAATACAACTACTAAGATAAGCAAGATAATTATTAATACTCTTTTAGTTTTCTTTTTCAATCTCATTTGTTATCAATCACCTCTTTTAATTCCTTATTCTTTTCATCATTTAATAAGTCAAAAACAATTATATTATTTGAAACATCTAATAATTTATTTGTATATTCATTATTTTGAGCAATTTCTTCTTCACTAATTGGTTCTTCAGTTAATGGTAAATAAGCAGCTTTTTGACTATTATAATACATCTTATTATTTACCCAGTTACCATTAGGGAAACATACTAAATTATTTTCTTTAATATTAAATATATCATGTCCAAGAGCATATTTATTATAGAAACCAAACATATTACCTAAAGTTGGAGCTACATCATACATACCCATTGTATTAGTATCAGTAAAGTTTAATTTAGTGCCTTTCATATCTTTAGTCCAAATAATGAATGGAACTTTTCTTCCTAATTCATATTGATATGAATCATATTCTTTATAATTAGGATCTTCTTCATCTAAAACATCATCAGTTTCTTTATCATAATTATATAATCTATTATAGTTTTTCTTGGGTAATCTAGCATCATGATCTCCATATAAAACTATTACAGTATTATCAAGTAGTCCTTTTTCATCTAAACCTGCGATGAATTGTCCTAAAGCGCCATCAGCATAATGCATTGATTTAAAGTAATTACCCAATTTAGTACCTTCCATATATGGATATACTACTTCTTCTGTTGTTCCATCTTCATTAGTAACAGTTTCTTTTATATCAACTGGGAATTCCCCATATTTTTCCACATCTGAGAAAGGGGTATGATTAGATAACATAATCAATAAACCATACCATTTATCATGCTTATTATTAATTTTCTCAATCTTATCGACTGATTGTCTAAAGAATTCTTCATCTGATAAACCTAATCCAACGAACTTTTCTTTATCAATTTCATAATCTGTTTTACTATAGAATCTTTTATATCCTAAACTTTTATGCATAGCCCTTCTATTCCAGAAATCAGCATTATTCGCATGCATACTAAATGTATAATAACCTTTTTCATTTAGTAATTTAGGTATACTAATATAATCTCTATTATAGTAAGATACAAAAGCTGTTCCACTCTTAGTAGGCATCAATGAAGTGTTATATGTTAATTCTGAATCACTGCTAGTACCAACACTAACTTGTGAATAGAAGTTTGAGAAAAACATTCCTTCATGAGCTAATTTACTAAGATTAGGAGCTACATCTTCCCCATTAAATTTTAAATCAATAGTATTTGTCATCATACTTTCAGCATGAATAACAATAACGTTTTTACCTTCAAAAATATTAGTATACTGATTAGTATCAGGCCTTTCTTTAGCATCAGCAAAATAATCATTAAACTCCTTACTGGCTTTATCATAACCAAACATAGAATTAACTTTTGGCTGTACTGAAGCTACTAAGTCGTTAGCTTGATATACATAAATACCAAATCTCATGACAATATACTCTTTATTCCATTGTTTAAAGAATCTTGATACATCCAATGATGTTAAAGTAACTAAGAAGATAATTAATAAAAGTCCGGAAAAACTTAAAGTACCAAGCATTTTCTTCTTTCTTTCAGATTTTAAATCAACTTTTTTATAATAATTCTTTTTCTTTAAACGTAAATGAATGGCTAATAAAGCTAAAGGACTTAATATATATACTAAATCTTTTATTTGTAATACATTTTCTACTACCGCATCACCTACATCTATTACATATTGTGTTAAAGATAACATTGAAACAGAAGCAAATGATGTATAGAAAGTATAATATACTGAGTTAATCATACAAATTGCAGTTAAAAAGATACAAAATCCAAAATAATAGGCAAAACGATCTTTAGGCTTAAATAAATATCCAAAAGCTCCTATTGTAGTAACTACAATAGTATCTGCTAAGATAGCTTTTATTGATAGATAATTTTCTAATGAATGCATGCATAAGAATCTTAAAATTGTTGAATTTAAAACTCCTGTTATTACAAATGCTATAAACAGTACATTGTTTTTAAAATATTCTCTCACTAGATGATCTCTCTTAATAACTCTAATTCTATTTTTAATATTTTTTTTCAAATTCTTGTACGCATTTTTAACTATTTTCATAATCCATACCTCGCTTAATAATTATACCACAAATTCACATTATAGTACATAAATTAGAAAAATAAAAAGCAACTTAAATAAGTTGCTTAAAACCTTTGCTTTCTATTTTTAAATCATTAAATTAGCCTTCTGGTGTTGCTGCCGGTATACACATGGCCCCACCATCAGTAAATACAATTGATGACCAAATATAACACACAGCATCTACGTAACCATCTCTTCTGATAGTTATATCATACCTACCTTTCACACATCTGGTTTCATTAGAATAACTAGAACAATTACTAGTTCCGAACACTTCCAATAGTATCCCCTTATTTTCTTCATAATAAGGGCTATCATAATTATATTTATTAGTCGATGAATTATATGTAGCTCCTCCACCTTTTAAATAGTATACATTATTGCTATAAATAAAACCTATATCATTTTGAGCAACTTGATTATTATGTATTCTGTGTCTTAAAAAAGTTAAATAAGTTAATCCACTGTCATTATATGATGTATATGTTGTTCCTATGGTTGATATATTGTCTCCTATACTCACTTTATCAGTTGCTATACTATATAAATAGTCTCTTACTTTTTTAGAATCCTCAGTAGCTTGTTTATATATAATGTTAAAATCCATATTTAAGCTTATTACTCCTGCAGGAAATTGGGAATTTTCTATATCTTTTTTAAATTCTATTCTTACCTTATATGTTTCAGTTACTCCGGCTTTTAATTCTTGATTTGTTTCTATTGGAATATCATCGACATATGTAACACTATAGTTCAAATAATCTGGTAAGGTAGTTATTTCAGTTCCATTTAATTTAGAACTAACTACATCTATCATTGCATCGATAGTTCCACCATTTACTGCATCTACAGTAAATTCATAATAATCCCCTGGTTTAGGTAACTTTATACTATAACTTACTGTTGTTTTTGCACTATCTATATTAGCTGCTGTTGTAACATTTGAACCTGTTACACTACCTGTTGTTACTTGAACATTATTCCAATGTATATCCCAAGTAGGATTATTCATATTAGCTGTTCCTGTTATATTCAAATTAGTTTGTAATATTGCATATCCTATACTAATAAATAATACTGTTAATAGTAATAACAATTTAGTTTTTCTCATTGTCCTTTTCATAACTATTCTCCTACCACAAGTATACATTGAGCTAACATTTAAAGCAACCAACAAAAAAGAATTAATCTTCTTTTTTTAATTCTTTCTTTTCTTCTTTCTTCATTTCATTCTTATATTCACTAGCATTTATAACCATCCCAAAAACATAGATATAAGCTAATAAATAAACCCATAATAGTAATACCAAGACATTTGAAATACTTCCATAGAAAACATCATATCTAGCAAATCTTTCAATATAGAAAGCAAATATCTCAGTAGCTAATATCCATCCAATAGTAGTAAATGCCGCCCCTATCTTTGTCGAACTAGATGGAACATCTCGATCAGGGGCTATTACATACATTGCCTTAATATTAATGTATAAAACCACTAATATTAACGGATATTTTAAAATAATTAACATCTTTTGAAAGAATGTAACAGTCCCAGCACTACCAGTGCTAGCTCTAATTATTTCAAATAGTGTACTACCAAATACTGGAACTACTATTAAAAATAAGAATAATCCCACTAAGATAAAGATCATTAATATCGCTTTTAATCTTCTAGAAATAGCATCTCTTGGTTCAACTTTATATATCTCATTAGAAATATTAATCATTGAATAAGTACCATTAGAAGCTAATAAGAAAGCTGAAAAATAAAATACTACGATATTAAAGTTAATTCCATTACCAGCAACTATAACATCTAAAACACTTAGTACTTCAGCAGGAATAGTATCTGCTAAAGTTATACGAATTGTTTCAGTTGAAATGGATAAAGCTGCGGCTAAAGTTACTAATAAAGCAAGTAATGGAATAATTGTCATAACAAGATAAAAAGCAAGATGACCTGGTAATATTCTCATTTCTGGTTTCATCAGTAAATTGAATACTTTTCCTACTAGTTCCCTTGCTTTTTTCATTTTATCACCTTTTTATTTATAATCTTCTTTATTAGTAATCATTTCTAGAGTAGCTTCATTAATAGCATCATCTAGTGTCTTAATTTCATCAGTAATCATACTATATCCAACAGCTGCTCCAAACTCATGAGGTAATCCTTTCATTTCCTTAGATAGTTTCTTAGTATAAGTACTAATTTGTCTTTCACTATAACCGATTAAGTAAATTAAGAATTCATTACCATCAGTTCTAATAATTTCACTATTTTCTAATTGAGTATTTACTAATATACTAGCTGCCTTAATAATTAATTGATCTCCTTCTTCATGACCATAATTATCATTAACATACTTAACATTATTTAAATCAACCATAACTATTGATTGAGGGAACACTTCACATTCTTCCCATTCGTGCATCTTAGCGTTTAAATAATTTCTATTCTTTAGCGAAGTTAACATATCAGTGTATTTTTGTCTATCTGTAATCTTAACTTTCTTCTTTTGATTTTTCTTTTTAAAGAATAACCAAATTAAAGATAATATAATTATTGGTACAAAGATAAGTATTAAGACTATTGTATATACTTGTTCTAAACTTGATTCTTCTAAAAGAGAAGCACTTAAATTCTCTATTCCAGAATTACGATAATTATAATAAGAATTAGTATTAATAATATAATTAAACAAGTCATAGAAAGCAGTATTATTATTCTTAACCATGAATTTATAATCATTCATCATAGTATCTTCATACAATAATTTTAATTTCTTAAACTTATTATTTTGATAGTAAGCATAAATCTCTCTATCAACAACAATCATTCTATTTTCTGCATTCTTTATTAAACTATCTAGATTACTATACTCCTTAATATTAGCTCTAGAATTATTAGAAAAATAGTTGTATAAAGAATCACCATTTAACATAGCTATATTTTGATTCTTTAAACTTTCAAATGAATTAACTATATGATTATCTTCTTGTCTACCAAGTACTACATAATCTTCTACAAATGTAGATATTGTAGGTAAATATTTATCATTACTGTAATTATAATAGTCAAAATAAACATCTACTTTTCCTTTTTCTACATCTTTCTTTAATTCTTTCTTACTATTGTATTTAACATATTTAAAATTAATATCTACTAGTCTTGATACACGATCAATGTATTCTCCAGCTATACCAGCAACATGACCATTTACTTTTAATTCATATGGAGGATTTTCAACATATCCATAAACATAATTCTTAGATATTAATTTAGCCTTTGTTTTAGCACTCAATTTGTTTTTATCTAAGTAATAATTAAGATAAGCGTTGTTATATTCCTCAACATAATTTAATTGTCTCCATTTATTATAATACTTAGTAACAATAGTATTTAGTTCTTTATCATCTTTACTTAAAGTTAATACTATTTGCTTCTTAATTTCAGTAAAATAATAATTAATATGATACTTATCTTTTTGAATTGTATAATCCAAATACATTATATTTGGAACAATTATCATATTAACGTTACCAGCATCTAAAGCTTTATATAAGTCTTCAATACTAGTAAATGTCTTATACGATAAATTAGTTCCACTTTTTAAATAAAAACCTATTTCTTCTGAATCTTTTTCAAAGACACCAAAAGTAATATTTTTCATATCACTAATATGATTAATTCTTTGATACTCTTTACCTACAGCAACATAATTATCATTAAATAAGAATAAATCATTAGTAGTAAGTTTTTCATCATTACTAAGTATTCTAATCCTAAAAGCTTCACTAGTAGGATTAGATGCTTTTAAATAAGGAATTCTATTAAAAGTAACTCCTATTTTCTTTTCAAAATCATCTAAGAAATCGAAGAGAACTCCTTCTCCATTAGTTCCATATAACGGATAGTCATTTACTACTTCGAAATCATAAGCTTGATCTTTATTCTTTTCTATCCATCGTTTTTCACTTACAGTTAATGTAGTCGTTTTATCTTCCTTGTTATAGTAACGATAAACAAAGAAAAAAGCGACTGCAGCTATAACGATAGGAATAATTATCATTAATCTCTTTTTCATATTAACTCTCCGCTCTTATCTATCTTTAGTCCATGAATAAGCTGTTTTAGCATGATGCTTATATCCAATAATTGGAAAATGAGTAGTATCTGTATCACTACTTATAATTGCTTGGATATCATAAAAGGCTTTTTCTTGATCAGAAAAAGATTCTAAAGCTTTATTAGCAAGATCTTTAGCAGCAGCAACATTAACATTTCCAGTTACTGTCATATCTATATAAATAATTTTTCCTGCTACTCTAACATCTACTTTAGAAGTACTATCACTTAAATTTGTCTTTACCTTATTCTTAGTAGCATCAGAAATAATTACTTTATCTCTTCCTTTTAAACGATCTCCATAAATAGCTTTTGCTTCACTTGGGAAGAAAACACTTTTTAAAATAAGAAATCCGGTAAAAGCAAGAATAAATATACCAATAGCTACTACCAAACTTGTATGTTTCTTTATAAATTCCATTTTCTCACATCCTAGTCTATTTTATTATACACTATGTACTAATCATTTTCAATCTACAATTAGTGTAATTCATCAGTTAAAATTTCCATTGCAACTTGTGGATTTACTTTGCCTTTTGTCTCTTTCATCACTTGTCCCATAAGGAATTTAATCGCACGATCATGACCATTTTTATAATCATTAACACTATCAGGATTTTCAGTAATTATTTTCTTAATAACCTCTCTAATTTCTTTATCATCAGTGATGTTTTCAATACCTTTATCTTTCATAATTTCAGTAATACTTTTCTTACTTTCTAAGACATCATCTAAGATATCTTTTAAATTCTTACTAGTTAGAGTTTTATCTTCCATTAATTTAATTAAATCTAGGAATCTTTCTTTAGTAAGAGTAGTATCAGCAATAAGTTTTTCATGCATATTTAGGTAAGCAGAAATATCACCTAATAATAAGTTACTTGCGATTTGAAAATTAGTTTTTTCAGCTAATAATTCATTGAAATAATCACTTAAACTTCTATTTTGAACTAACTTGGTAGTATTAATATCTGATACTCCAAGTTTTTTATATGTTTCTCTTCTTTCATCTGGAAGCATTGGAATAGTCTTTTTAACATTCTCAATCATTTCATCAGTTATTACAACAAAAGGAATATCTGGTTCAGGGAAATAACGATAGTCATTTCCTGTTTCTTTTACTCTCATTAGAACAGTATCATTTAATTTAGAATCAAAACGTCTTGTTTGTTCTTTAAAAGTCTTACCTTCATCATATAATTTAGCTTGTCTTTCTATCTCTTTTTCAATACTTAATCCCACATTAGAAATAGATCCAATATTTTTAATTTCTGCTTTAGTACCAAATGGATCAGATTCATTCTTACGAATAGATACATTAGCATCTGCTCTCATTGAACCTTCTTCCATCTTACAATCAGATACATCAGCATAGAATAATAATTCTTTTAGTTTTTCTAAGTATAACTTAGCTTCAGTACTAGTAGTCATACATGGTTTAGTAACTATCTCAATAAGAGGTACTCCTGCTCTATTGAAATCTAGAAGAGTTTTATCTTTTCTATGAGTACTCTTACAAGTATCTTCTTCTATATGCATTTCTTCAATATAAATCTTTTTCTTAACACCATTATCATCTATTTCTACATAACCATCATAACCAATAGGTGTTCTATTTTGAGTAATTTGATAATTTTTTGGATTATCTGGATAGAAATAATTCTTACGATCAAAGAACATTTGCTTTCTAATCTTACAATTAAGAATAGTAGCAGCTTTAATGCCTAAATTAATTACTTCTTCATTTAATGTAGGTAATGTTCCTGGATAACCTAAATCAATCTCATTTGTTAATGAATTAGCCATCTGACCATATCCATTAATTGAAGGAGAAAATATCTTAGTATTAGTCTTTAATTCTACGTGTACTTCAATACCAATAGTTGGAATATATTTACTCATATTATTCTCCTCCTTTCGGATTTAAATCTAAGTTTAATTTATCTTCAATGAAACTACCTAAACGATACATTTCAGCTTCTTCAAATTTATTTCCAATGATATGCATACCAATAGGCATATGATTCTTATCAAATCCTACTGGAATACCAAGTCCTGGAAGACCTGCCATATTAACTGGAATAACTAAGACATCGTCCATAAAGCTCTTAGACGGATCATCCATTGGATCATCTAAGTTATAAGCAGTTGTAGTTGTTGTAGGGCCTATTACATAATCATATTTCTTAAATACTTTATCAAATTCTTTAGCCATGTCATCTCTAATTGATAAAGCTTTATTATAATATGTCTTAGCATTATCCCCACTTAGTAAGTAAGATCCTACCATGATTCTTCTTTTTACTTCTTTACCAAATCCTTCACGTCTAGTTTCTAAATATAAATCTTCATGACTTTTTGGATCTTTATGAGATAAGCCATATCTAATACCATCAAATCTAGCTAAATTAGATGAAGCTTCTCCCATGGCAATAATTTGATATAAAGTAACAGCATTATCTAAATATTTCATATCAATATAATCAACAGTTGCTCCATTTTCTTTTAACACTTCAATTACGCCTTCAATTGTCTTAATTATTTCAGAATCAACAATATCAGACATTAAGAATTTAGGTACTGCAATTTTCTTACCTTTAATATCTTTTCCAATTAATCTTGTATAGTCTTCTACTTCCCTATGTGAAGAAGTCATATCCCTTGGATCATGTCCACTAATAACATTTAATAATAAGGCATTATTTAAAACATTTTGTGTCATTGGACCTAATTGATCTAGGGAAGATGCGAAAGCAATAACTCCATAACGTGATACTCTTCCATAAGTTGGTTTCATACCTACAATACCTGTGTATGAAGCTGGTTGTCTAATAGAACCACCAGTATCACTACCTAAAGCAAATGGTACGTGTCGAGCAGCAATTGTTGTTGCACTACCACCACTTGATCCTCCAGATATTTTATTATTATTCCAAGGATTTTTAGGCGCACCAAAATATGAGGTTCTTGAACTTGAACCCATCGCAAATTCATCCATGTTAGTTTTGCCAACAATAATCATATTGTGAGCTTTTATCTTCTCTACTACAGTAGCATCATAAATAGGTATAAAATTATCCAATATATGAGAAGCTGCAGTAGTACGTAAATCTTTAGTTAAAATATTATCTTTAATCGCAATAGGAATACCAAATAATAAGTTATTTACTTCTTTAGTTTCTAATTCTTTAGCTTGTTTTAAAGCCTCTTCTTTATTTAAAGTAATGTAGGCATTCAAATCTTTATCAGCTTCTATTCTTTCAAAAGCTTCTTCTACTAAATCTATTGGTTTAATAGTACCCTTTTTTAGTAAGTCATTTATCTCTTTAATACTCTTCTCTAAATACTTCATTAGGCACCTTCACTTTCACCAATAACTACTGGTACAGTTATATAATTACCAGTATGATTAGGAGCATTTTTTAATATTTCTTTTGCTTCTAACATTCTAGTATCACTATCATTTCTTAAATCAGCATTATGATCCCAAGGGGCTATTAATATCTCATCATCATAACCTACTACATCATTAACTTTTTCTACATCATCTAATAACTTTTTTAATTCTACTTGATACTTTTCTATCTCTTCCTCAGTAACTTTAATACGAGCAAGATCAGCAACGTGTAATACTTCTTCTTTAGTCAATTTATTCTTCATATCAAGGCCTCCCTTTTTGCTGTATTTATTATATCATAAATACATACTTTATAACAAAAAAAGAAGAGCTTTTTAGCTCTTATTGTTCTGCAAAACAGTTTGATATGTAGATAGTATTTGGTGTTTTATCAGTTCTTGGTTTAAAATCTGTCATTGTACCGATAATTGTGATTTCTTTACCTTCTTTAAAATCTATTTCTGTTTGATCTGGTACAATGTCACATTTAATATCTAAAGAATATTTTCCACCTTCATCACTGTATCCAATAGTTATACTGTGATTTTTCTTATCTACTTTTTTCATTGTAGATATAATTCTTACAAATTTCTTATAATATTCATCATAAGTTTTAATAGGATTATCATTAAAATTAATAGCCATATCTACATCTTGAATAGTAACTGGATTTACATTATATTTTAATGACCATTTACCTATTACTTTATCTCTTCTACCTTGTATTTGATTATATTTGATTACTTTATAACCTAAACCATAGTATTCCTTAGTACCACCGTCTTTATAAGTACGAGTTGGTATAGCAAAGAATGGTCCTTTATCAAATCTAGATACACAGATTATATCTGTAGCTACCATAATGATTAAAAGTACTATAATAGAGAAAATAATATTGATTATTATTTTTCCTCTTCTAATATTTCTCTCTCTGTCATATACTTCATCAACAGCATCATTAATAGCATTTTCAATAGCATCATCCATCTTATCTTCGAATGATTCTACTATTTCTTTTTCTTTTTCTTCTGCAGAAAAGTCAATAGCTTCATCTATTTTTTTATGTTCTCTTTTTGCATATTTCATATTAACACCTCTTATCCCCTTTTCATGCGCTATATTATAACACATTTTCATTATTTTGTAAAGTTTTACTTGCTTTCAAGGTGTTCTTTAAACTCTTCTTCAGTCCAAATTTCAATACCTAAGTCTCTAGCTTTAGTATATTTACTACCCGGATTTGCTCCTACTATTACTACTGAAGTCTTCTTAGATACTGAATCAACAGTTTTACCACCCAATGATTCAATTTTCTCTTTGGCTTCATCTCTAGTAAATATTTCTAGTGATCCCGTTAGTACAAAAGTCTTACCTGAGAAAGTCTCATCTTCTACTATTTTTTGTCCTAAATAATTCATATTTAAGTTAAATTCTTTTAATTTTCTAATTACTTCTTGATTCTTTTCATTAGCAAAATAATTAACAACACTTTCGGCAATAATATTACCAACATCAGGTATATTTACTAATTCTTCTATACTAGCTTTAGAAAGATTATCCATCGTTTCAAATCTACTAGCTAATATCTTTGCAGTTTTAGCTCCAACATGTGGAATTCCTAAAGCAAAAACTAGTTTTTCTAATGAATTTTCTTTACTCTTTTCAATTGCTTCTAAAAGATTAGTTACTGACTTTTCACCATATCCCTCTAATCTTTTTAAATCTTGTTCATGTTTCTTTAAAGTATAGATATCTGGAATACTAGTTATAAATTTAAAATTATAGAAGTCTTCCATGATATTTTCACCTAATCCATCAATATTCATTGCATCACGTGACACAAAATGAATTAAGCTTTCAACATGTCTAGCAGGGCATTTGTCATTAGGACAGAAGTAATCTACTTGTCCTTCTTTTTTCACTAACTTAGTATGACACATAGGACATTCAGTAATCATTACAAAGTCTTTTTCAGTACCCTTTCTTCTTTTTTCTTTTCTCTCTACTACTTCTGGAATAACATCCCCTGCTTTTCTAATAGAAACAATATCTCCTATTTTCAAATCTTTTTCTACAACATAATCTTCATTATGAAGAGTCGCTCTTGAAATAGTACTTCCAGCAACTATAACTGGTTCCAGTACTGCATTAGGTGTTATCTGACCAGTTCTTCCTACTGTAAAAATAATATCCTTTAGTTTAGTTAATACTTCTTCAGCAGGAAATTTATAAGCAGTAGCCCATTTCGGATATTTAGCAGTATAACCTAATTTCTTTTGATCATTAAGACTATTAACTTTTACTACTACTCCATCTATATCATATGGTAATTCACTTCTAATTTTACCTTTATCTTCAATGAATTCTATTACTTCATTAATATTCCTTACTAATCTATTATTAGGATTAATCTTAAATCCTAGTTTTCTCATATATTCAATCGCATCAGCGTGAGTAGTTAACCCATAATCTTCTGGATCAGGTAAATGATAAATAAAATTATCTAGTTTTCTAGAAGCAGCCACTTTAGAATCTAATTGTCTCATTGATCCAGCTGCAGCATTACGACAATTTTGTAGTAATGGTTCTCCATTTTCTTTTCTCTTTTCATTAATCTCTTCTAGAGTCTTTTTATTCATGAAGATTTCTCCGCGAACTTCAATATCTACAGGTTCCTTTAACTTTAGAGGAATAGCCTTAATAGTTTTAACATTATGAGTAATATCTTCTCCTGTTGTACCATCTCCACGTGTCGCTCCTCTAACTAAATTACCTTTTTCATATAAAAGCGATACTGAAAGACCATCTATCTTTAATTCACACATATATTCTGGGGTGATGCCTTCTTTTTTTATTCTTTCATCAAAAGTAATAAGCTCACTCTCTGAGAATACATCACTTAAAGACATCATAGGAATTTTATGATTAACTTTAACAAATGAATCAATTATTTTACCACCAGCATGTTGGGTAGGAGAATCTTCTCTTATCCAGTCTGGATGTGCTTCTTCTATTTCAAATAATTCTCTTAAATACTTATCATATTCTTGGTCAGTTATACTAGGATTATCTAAGGTATGATATTCATAATCTGCTTGATTGATAATCTCTATTAATTCATTCATTCTTTCTTTCATAATATCACCTATTTCTATATATATTATACCATAAAAAAAGAGATTATTAATCCCATAAGTGCAATGGATAATCTCCTTCTTTATCTTCTTCTGTTCTGACTAGTGCTTTAATTGATTCTCTTACTGCAGGAGCATCTTCTTTATAAGTTACTCCATACCAAGTAGCAGTAGTTGGGATAACTTCACAAGTAGCAAACCCTTCATCAATTGATTCAAATAAAACATCAGGTATTAAGAATTCGCATTTATCTAATTTTTCAGTGTTCTTCTCTAAGAATCCTTTAAATTTACTCTCGATATAATCAAAAATACTTGGATCAAACAATAACATATTCATTGATACTGTATCATCTTCTGAAACAGTAAATTCTTCTAATGTTTCATCTAATGGTTTAGCCATAATAGTTCCATCTTCAATTCTACCTACGGAACTTTCTGTTAGCTTTGTTAAATAACCATTTTCTACATTACATACTCCTCTTTTTACAGCACCATTTTCAGTAATAGTATTCTTTACTAAATAACCTACCATTCCATAACGATGTGGTTCTTCCATAGTAGTATTTTTTAAGAATTCAGCACCCTTTAAGAATGCATCACGTCCATAGAAATCATCTGCATTAATAATCATAAATGGTTCATGAACTTTGTCTTTGCAACATAAAATTGCATGAGCTGTACCTAGAGGTTTTTGTCTATCCTTTAGTTCGTCATAAAACAATGGTACATTATCATTTTTTTGAAATGCATATTCTACTTTAATATGTGGCTCTACTCTAGCTCCAATAGTTTCCTTAAAAATATCAAAATTTTCTTCTTTAATTAAGAATACTACTTTATTAAAGCCTGCTTCTAAAGCATCATAAATAGAATAGTCAATTATAAATTCTCCATTGGGTCCCATCGGTTCAATTTGTTTCAAACCTCCAAATCTGCTTCCCATACCTGCGGCTAAAATAACTAATGTAATATCTTTATTCATTATATTCCTCCTCTGATATTTAAGTTATTTGTAAGCACATTATATCATACTTTCTCTAAATAAAAAAGAAACTATACTTTTGATAGTTTCTTATGATTTTTCATTAACTTTTTAATACCATGGGGATGCTTAAAAGCAACACTTACTAATGTATTAGTAACTTCTACTACTTTACCAGCACCAAAAGTTTCATGATAAACATAATCCCCTACTTGGTAATCAACATCTTCTTCTCTAAACATATCATCCATTTCAATTTTTTCTTCTACTTGTTTAGGTTCATCTTTAACATTAGATTCAATTAAACTAGTATTTATTTCATTAATAAACCTACTAACTGGATTAATTTGTTCTTTACCAAATAAAGTTCTTCTACGAGCATTAACTAAGTGCAAATCATCTTTAGCACGCGTTATAGCTACATACATCAATCTTCTTTCTTCCTCAATATCAGCATTTTCCATTAATGAATTCATATGTGGAAATAACCCTTCTTCTAAACCTATTACAAATACATGATCAAACTCTAGTCCTTTAACTGAATGAATAGTCATTAAACTAATACGATTAGGATCATCATTATAATCTTCTACATCACTAATTAAACTAATTTCAAGTAAAAAGTCTTCTAAAGATATTAATCCTTCTCTTTCTTCAAATGACTTAGTAATAGATTTAAATTCTTCTAAGTTCTCTAATCTAACTTCTGCTTCAAGTGTTTTTTCACTCTCTAAATCTTCTTTCATACCAGTAGCATCTAATACTTTATCTATTAATTCAGTAAGAGTTAATTCATTAGCTATTTCTTTTAGTTTTTCCATCATTTCTTTAAAAGCTAATTCTTTACCACTATCTATTGCTTCATAAATACTAGTATTTTCAGAATCTGCTTTAGTAGTTAAATTCTCAATAGTTTTTAACCCAATACCTCTCTTAGGAACATTAATTACTCTAAGTAGCGAAACATTATCTTTAGAATTATGAATCAAACGAAGATAAGCAATTAAGTCTTTAATTTCTTTTCTTGAATAGAAATAGAAACTGCCTACAACACGATATGGTAAATTCTCTTTTAACATTTCTTCTTCCATAACACGTGATTGGGCATTAGTTCTATAAAGAACTGCGATATCTTTATATGCAGTACCTCTATTTAATAATTCTTTTATCTTTCTTATTACATACTGCGCTTCATCCCGCTCATTATAAGAACGATAATACTTAATCTTTTCTCCTACTCCTCTAGCTGTCCATAATTTTTTATCTTTTCTTTGTTTATTATTTTTAATAACATCATTAGCAGCATCTAAAATAGTACTAGTTGAACGATAATTTTGTTCCAAAAGAATAGTTTTAGCATCTTTATAATCTTTTTCAAAATTTAAAATATTCTTATAATTAGCCCCTCTAAAACTATAAATACTTTGAGAATCATCTCCTACGCAAGTTAACATTCTGTTTTTAGCACTTAACATTTTAGTTAAAATGTATTGAGCTTCATTAGTATCTTGATACTCATCTACTAATATATATTGATAATAATCTTGATATCTTTCTAATATTTCTGGATGGTTTTTAAATAACTTAATTGGTAATAATAATAAATCATCAAAGTCTACTGAATTATTTTTAAATAACTTGTCTTCATATTTACGATATACTTCGCAAACTATCTTTTCATATTCACTTACAGCATATTTTTCATACATATTTGGACTAGTCATTTCATTTTTACAACTACTTATTTTATTTCTAATAGCTTTAGGATTATAAATCTTAGGATCATAACCCATATCTCTAATAATCTTTTTAACTACTGTTAGAGAATCATCACTATCCATAATTACAAAGTTTCGATCATAACCTAAAATATTACAATTATCTCTTAGTATTCTTAATCCAAAACTATGAAAAGTAGAAACAATCATCTTTTTAGCTATATCTCCTACTTGAGCATAAACTCTATCTTTCATTTCTTTTGCTGCTTTATTAGTAAAAGTAATAGCTAGAATACTATAAGGACTTACTCCTAGTTCATCTATTAAATAAGCTATCTTAGCTGTTAAAGTCTTTGTTTTTCCTGCTCCTGCTCCTGCTATTATTAATAGAGGTCCATCATTATATAAGACTGCTTCTTTTTGTTTATCATTAAGTTCTTTTAAATCCATCTTACCAACATCCTCAGTAATTTATTATACCGTAATTATACTTTTAAAACAAATAAAAAAGCGTTATTTAACGCTTCTATACATTGCTTGTAATTCCTCTATTTTACTTTGTTCTTTTTCTTGTCTGATTTTCTCTTTTTGTTGACTAAGTAATTTAGATAATAACAAATAATCATCTTTAGTAAAGATATCTTCTTTAACCTCTTTTTCTTGAGTAATAATTATTTCTTCTACCTGTTTCTTTGGAACATTACCATATAAATAATCTGGCATTTGTTTAGGTTCAAAATTAACAGGTAATTTCTTTACTGGTTTTTTAACTATTACTTTCTTAACTCTAGGTTTATAATCTTTCTTCAGATAAATCAAAATAATTTTATATAGAATTAAAAAGATAATCCAAGCAATAAAGATACCACTTGATAATTCTATTAAAGCTGTTACTTTTTTATTTCCATAGATTGCTTCTTGATTAAAGATATCTAATTTATTAGTATTTATGACACTTAATATTAAAGCTAATAAATAATTCATAATTATATAGATTGCTATATTTAATCTCTTAACAAGTTTATCTGTTTTAAAACTAAAGATACTTATCCATACAATAATATTAGTAATTATAATAGCTGCTAAATAAATAGCTAAATTAGGAAAGTAAAGTGCGATGAAAAAGTTATTCATCATATAATCAAACATCTTACTTAAAGATCCATGGTATGTAACTATTAATAAGGCTATGATGAAGATAGAGATAAGTAAATAAATAATTTTATTTCTTTTAGCTGTCTTCTTAGTTGTAGTTAGAAATATATATCCCACTACTAGTAATAAGATTAAGACAATCAAATATAATGATGAACTTATAGAAACATCTAATAATATTCTTAATTTATCAAAAAATGATAATTTACTCATATCTTCACCCCCCCTTTTTTTAATTTTTATTCAACACTTACTAATTCAGCAATATAAATAGTTTGAGTTAAAGAATCATTATTTGTACATGTAATTAATGTTAATGTATTCTTATCATAATTTCTATATATTGCTAATTTACCAGTCTTTGGTTGTTTATAAATATTAGTTATTCTATAAACATATTTTTTTCCTTTATATGTAACATATGCAGTATCATTCACCTGTAGTTGGTATAATTCATTAAAGAATGCTTTCCAACCGGTACCAGAATGTCCTGCTAAGATTAAATTACCTCTGTCAGTATCTGGATAATTAGAACCTTCTACTACTAAGATATTCTTTTCAACATCATTTTCGGTTGAACGAACATCCAAAAATCCTTTCGTTAAATTTATCTTTGGTATGATTAAATAACCAATGTATTCATTAGTAACTTCTTCTGGTAATTTAGTCTCTTCTACGGGTTTCTTTGTTTTTTCTTCTTCAGTAATATTAATTACTTCTTCACCATTATAGAAGGCATTAGCCATATAATCATAAGCAATTATTTTTTTTGCTTGTACATAGTTATACGAAAGAAAGAATCCTCCAATCAATGTAATAGTAGCGCCTATAAAGGCTGTTACATAGGGAGATATTCTTTTCTTTTCAGTATTATTTAACTTTTCTTGCATTTCCACTTACGTAGTAAATTCCAGATAATATAGTGATTACTCCAATCATAATCATTATTCCAGAAGGTATAGAAGCTGTATCAGGTACAATTACTTCTTTAGCATTTACAAATATTACTTGATGAGATAAATGATCATCATCAATTGTAAATGTAATCTTTTCACTACTTTTAATATATCCAGCAGGTGCACTAGCTTCTTCTACTGTATATGTTCCATTTTCTAAATCAGTTAAAACATATGCTTCAGTAGTTGTAAAGAATCTAGCAATTTGAGTTCCTGCAGAATCTCTAACTATTAATTCTGCTCCTGCTAGCGGTTGATTAGTTTCTTGATCAACCTTAACAATATTAACAACTGCTTTTTGAGCTGTATTTTTGAATTTAATTTGTACATTTCTGTCCATATCACTGATAGTGAATGGTACAGAATATTCAGCTATTCTATATCCAGCTGGTGCACTTTTTTCTTCAATTAGATAATTACCAAGTGGTAAGTTTCTAATAATATGTTCATTTACTGTAGATGTCCATTCAGCAAGAACAGTTCCTTTTGAATCTTTTAATACTAAAACTGCTCCTGCTAATGGTTGCTCAGTTTTAGCATCTACTTTTAAGATTGATACTTTAGTAGATGAAATTTGTAATGTTACTTCTTTAGTACCTTTCTTAGTACTAGATTCAAATAATGCTACATTTTGCATTTTACTATCAGTTGGTTGATAATCATTAGAAGTATATTCAGTAGATTCAACTCCTGATACACTAATCTTAATTGATTGTGTAGTAGTATCTTCTAATGAACTAGCTGGAACTTTTACTTTAAATGTTCCATTACCCATATTAAATGCTCCTGTATAATTCATTTCTGTTCCATCTGCTTTAATAATTCTTGTATCAGCAGGTGCTCCAGTTAATGTAACAGTTTTAGCATCTGTCATACTAGATGATATTTTAATATCATTAGATATATAGTATGAATCACTTAATGCCATAGAAGTATCAGTAGCAGTTACTGCAAAATTTGTTTTTACAGAAATTGTTTTACTATCATTTCTATGTTTGTATCCTTCTTCCATTAAACTCTTAACATATTTTCTTAGTCCATATTTATCTGAACCATTTTGTTTAAAGCTAGAGTCTAAATTTGAATGTCCTTTAGCCTTATCTAGGTACCACCATACAGCAGTTTGAGTTATATAGTAGTCTTTTGCATTATCCCCAGTAATAGACTTATTAGGATAACCATTCATTAAGATGTAAGTTACTCCTCCATCAACATATTTACTGTTACTAACTAGATTAGCTTTAATATTTTGAGCTAAATTTTTATGTCTAGATAAACAGTATAAATCTTTTCCATCAGTTGTTCTCTTGTGGTTAAAGCTTACTCCTGCAATGTAAGCATTTGTTTTAGTAGCCTTTCCTAATTGGATACTATTAGCAACGGCACTAACACTTGTGATTGATGTTAATGTTAACACCAAAACAATCATTGCTGTTAATATTTTTTTAACTTTTGTTTTCATAAAATATTTCCCCCTCAATAAATTGGCTATATTATAACACTTTTGTCTACAAATTTCAAGTATTTTCAGCGATAATATAGAATTTATCAAATATTTGTTTTGGGAATTCTCTCCTTTCTCTTATATCATATCACATTTACAGATTAAAGATAACCTTTTTGTGTATTTTTCATATACAAAAAAAGACTACTTTAAGTAGTCTTTAAACAAACATTGGTACTCTCTCAAAAGATTTCTCTTCATTATATTCATATTCATCTAACAATACAACTTTTCCTGACTCTAAAGTCTTAGGTATATCAATTAATCTTTGATTTCTAGAACCTCTAAATAATAGACTTAAATCTCTTTCTTCTAGAATAAATCTTCCATCAACTAATACATCTGTGTTAGATAAAAATTCTAAATAAACAGGATTTTTCTTAGCTAACTTCATTAGTTCTTCAAAAGTATAACCAGTATAAACCCAAATATTATAACCTTTACTTTTACAATATTTGGCTATTTCATTGCAAGCTTCTGGTTGAAACATTGGATCTCCTCCACTAAAAGTTATACCTGTTTGACATTCTAATTCATCAATAGCTTCTAATACCATAGGAATAGGAACAAGTCCTCCTCCATTAAAATCCCATGTTTGTTCATTCTGACAGCCTTTGCAATGATGAGCACAGCCTTGTGTCCAAATAACAGTTCTAAGCCCTGGTCCATCTACAATACTATCACTTTGTAAATCGGCAGCTAATCTAATATATTCTTTACTTTGTTCCATGAGTTACTCTATCATTAACTTCTGCTTTCTTAGCATTGTTAAATCTATCAAGAGTTCCAACTAAGTATCCAGTGATTCTTCTGATTCTGTCGAATCCTACTCCTTCACCAACTGTTTTAACTTTTTTATTTTCCATTTTTATTTCCTCCTTTTTTTCTTATCGACCACAACAGTCGTAACAATTAACTTTTTGCATGTCTACGCCTTCACCTTCACGACGTCCACATCTAGGACATACATCCTTAATAACACCTACATAACCACATACCGGATCTCTATCAACTGGATGGTTTATTGCTCCATATCCAATATTATTATCGTGCATTATACGAACTACTTGCTCAAATGCATCAACATTATTAACAGTATCACCATCTAACTCAACATAAGAAATATGTCCAGCATTAGTTAGGTTATGATAAGGTCCTTCAACTTCCATTTTATGTTTAACTGAAGTTTTATAATAAACTGGTACATGGAATGAATTAGTATAATAATCTCTATCAGTAATTCCTTTTAATTTTCCATAAATAGAAGTATCTATTCCAACAAATCTACCACTTAATCCTTCAGCTGGTGTAGCAAGACAAGTGAAGTTTAAGTTATATTCTTTAGTAAATTCATCACATTTCTCTCTCATATGTTTAACTATTTCAAGGCCTAGTTTTTGAGCTTTTTCACTTTCTCCATGATGTTCTCCAATTAATGCTTTTAGTGTTTCAGCTAAACCTATAAATCCAATAGATAATGTTCCATGTTTTAATACAGTTCTAATCTTAGAATGTCCATCATCTAATTTCTCACTATTTAACCACACATGGCTTCCTAATAGGAATTTAAAGTTAGCTTTTGATTTAGAACATTGACATTCAAATCTTTGAAGTAATTGTCCTTTTGCTAATTCCATTACTTCATCTAATTCCTCATAGAAACCTTTCATATCAGCTTTCTTTCTTTCTCCTAAAGCGATACCATGCTTAATACCAATTCTTGGTAAATTGATAGAAGTAAAGCTTAAATTACCTCTTCCTGGAGTAACACTTGGTCCACATACATTAGCAAGAACTCTTGTTCTACATCCCATGTATCCAACTTCAGTATTGTAATCTCCTTTAACATAGAATTGTTTATTGAAAGTAGAATCTAAGAATGAGAAGTTAGGAAATAATCTCTTAGCA
>JAFRIS010000035.1 GCA_017432665.1 Bacilli bacterium | reverse complement strand
TTCCTGGATTAATGAGTCCTTTATTAAAGAAAATGATGTTACCTTATAATTACAAAGGAATGTTAAATATGTTAAACCAATATATTGAAGAAGGAAAATTAGGGAAATCCTCTGGGGAAGGTTTTTATAAATACGACAAATTATAATCATTTGCAAATGTCATAATGTTGTGTTATATTTTATTTAGCAATTGAGAAAATCTCAATTCATAGATTTGTGCCGATTTTTCGTAAACACGTTAAATTGAGGCCCCATTGGAAATATAACTAGTCGAAAGACTAGTTTTTTCATAAAAAAAGACCTCCTAGGTCTTTTTTTTATTCAACAGTTACACTTTTAGCTAAATTCTTAGGTTTATCAATATCGCAACCTCTTTTGAAAGCTACAAAGTAAGCAATCATTTGAAGAGCAGGAACTACTAGTAATGGTTGTAGTTTTTTATTTATTCTTGGAACAATTACTTTGTGTTCATATCCAACATCTTCATTACCTACATAAATAGGATAAGCTCCACGAGATATAACTTCTTCTAAATTAGAAATAGTTTTATCTCTAATATCATCATCAGTTGCGATAGCGAAGACAATAGTACCATCTTTTATTAATGAAATAGTTCCGTGTTTTAATTCACCTGCTTGATAAGCATCACTATGAATATATGATACTTCTTTAAGTTTTAAACTACCTTCCATGCTAATTGCATAGTCTACTTTTCTACCAATGAAGAATACATCTTCATGTTTATAAATAGCATCAGCTAATTTCTTGTAAAAACCAGTCTTATCCAATAATACTTTTAATTGCTGTGGCAATTTCTTCAAATCTTCAACATAAGTACCATCTGGATCTAATCTATAAGCTAATAAACTTAGAATTAATACTTGTAGTAAATATGCTTTTGTAGTAGCAACTGCCACTTCCCTACCTGCCTCTATTAATACTTTATAAGTACATTCACGAGCAATAGTAGATGCATCTACATTGACAATTGCCAAAGTATCAGCATGTTCATTTGCTTTTCTCATAGCCGCTATAGTATCAGCTGTTTCTCCTGATTGAGATATTAATATCACTAATGTATCTGGTTTATAAATAATATTACGATAACGATACTCAGAAGCAACATCTATTTCTACTTCTAGACCAGCATCTTCAAATAAATTTTTACCAATCATACCAGCATAGTAAGCAGACCCACATCCAATAATATGAATATGTTTATACTTTTTAATATCAGGTAACTTCTTTAAATTATGAATATACTTTTCAGCTAAATTAGCTACCAATACTGGTTCTTCCATAATCTCTTTTAACATATAATGATCATATCCACATAGACCAGTAGATTCACTACTTAATTTACTAGTTTGAACTTCTCTAGTTACTTTTTTATTACCTTTCGTTATTTCATAACCTTTATCATCAATAACGACTATTTCATTTTCACCTAGTAAAACATATTTCTTTGTATATTTTAAAATAGCTCCCATATCACTAGTAACAAAGTATTCATCTTTACCTACTCCTAAAATTAAAGGTGATTCACAACGAGTAGCATACAATTTATCATCATCTTCACAAAGAATAGCTAAAGCATAACTACCTTTCATTTCTTTAATAGCTTCTTCTAGAGCCTTTTTCATATCACCTTTGTAATACTTATTAATAAGAGCTGCTACTACTTCTGTATCAGTATTACTATTGAATTTTACTCCTTCTTTTTGTAATTTTTCTCTTAGTGGTCCAGCATTTTCAATAATTCCATTATGAACTAAAGTAATCTTACCAACTTTGTGAGGATGCGCATTACTCTCATTAGGTTCTCCATGAGTAGCCCATCTAGTATGAGCAATACCCAAACTACAATCAATTAATTTTTCTTTATCTAGTTTTTCCTCTAAATGAGAAATCTTACCTACACTCTTAATTATTTGAAGTTCATTGCCCTTTTTCAAAGCTACTCCAGCAGAATCATAACCCCTATACTCTAAATTCTTTAATCCATTGATTAAGATTTCTTTAGGATGTTTCTTTCCCTTATAACCTATTATTCCACACATATTTTCCTCCATTATTAATTATATTATACTCTAAAAAAAGAGAATTCACAAATTCTCTTTTTATCTAATTACTTCTTCCTTAGAAAAAACAAAGTTTAATTTTTCTGATTTATTCTTTTTCTTCTTAATAAGTTCATCTTCAGCCAAAGACTGACTAACAATTTCAGTATAATTTCCTTCTATTTGTTTTAATGAGTTCAATAAAGATTGTTCTTCATCAGTAATTAATCCTTTTTCTTTTTTCTCTTCCAAATCTTTTATTTCACTTGTATTTCTCTTATACAAAACTCCTTTTGTTTCAGCATAGAAGTAAGCATAATATGATTTTTCACCTTCTATAGTTTTTATATAAACATCATATTCTGCAAAATTATTCTTGGATATTTTACATACTGCTTCTTCAACCGTACCTGGAACTTTGAATCTTTCTAAATCATTATATCCTACTTTAATTACTGAATAACAAGTAGCTTTGTTTTCACTATTTTCTTTGAAGAATTTTGCATTATGATTTCTATTAAATGTAACACTTACATAACTAAAGAAAACTACTAGTACGAATACTAAATAAGCACCTAAAGCAAACCATAAATTAGTTCCACCTTTTTCTTCGCAAATATTCATTAATCCATATTTATCAGTACCTTCATACTTTTTCTTAATATAATTAATCCTTTTCCTTGAAATAAAAATATAATAAAAGTTAAATAAAATACCTAAAGTTACTGACATAATTATCCAATATGTTAATAATATATTACTAAAGAAAGTAGCAATTATACCAGTAGCAATTAAACCAATAATACCTGTGATATATAGTTTACGATATAACACATAACTCCAATTAAGTAAGAAAGCAAAGAAATTAAAAGGAATTTTTCTAATAGATTTATAATCTTCCCCTATGAAAGCTTCTAATAAATCTTCTTTCTTTTCTTTTACTTCAGTATTTTTAATAGTATTAGTATTTAATTGAACATCCAATTCTTTTGATTCTTCCTCAAAGTCATCAAATTCATGAGTATCATCCAATGACTTTTCTTCCTTGAAAGCATCATCCCAACCACTATTATCCTTTTCTCCATTATAGTAACCGCAGGCTTCACAAAATTTTTCGTCTCTACGCATTACTTTTCCACATTTTTTGCATCTCATTATTATTCACCACCATTATTCAATATCTTCAGATAGTTTTTGAATATTTCCTCTGACTGCTGCATTATACTCTTCAATTTGATCAGCAAATATTCTATCAAATTCTGGCATAGACTTTTTAATAACATCTGGATAGATATTCTTACTACTCATAATAGCTCTTTTAACATCGATAATATTAACATCTCTTCTATTATCAAATAAAGCATTAGAAAAGGCTTGTTGAATAATTGTTAAAGATACATCTGGATATCTAGAGCCTATTTCATAAATTCTTTTATATTCACTAGTTATATCAGTAATGAATTCCATAATCTTCTTTTGAATAAAAGAAGTATACATTAATTTAGCGCCTGTTCTTGTTTCTATCTTAGGAAGAGTACCAATTAAAATTTGAATATTTTCTTCCCTAGTAGGTTCATTTAATTCTATCTTTTGAAAACGTCTAACAAACGCTTTATCTCTTAAAATATATCTTTCATATTCTTCAGTAGTAGTTGCACCTATTACTTTAATATCACCACGGTCTAATGCCGGTTTAAACATATTCGCAAAATCTAAAGCTTCTCCTTTAGTTCCCATTAAAGTATGAATCTCATCAATAAATAATATCAATTTAGTCTTATCTTTTAATTCATCAATTAATGTTTGTACTTTAGATTCTCCAGTAATTGGATCAGTTCCTAATAAAGCTGCGGTGTTTAATTTAATAACTTGATAGCCTTTTAGAATATCAGGTACTTCACCTTTTTGAATACGATAAGCTAAACCTTCGACAGTAGCAGTTTTACCAACACCAGGCTTACCTATTAAAACTGCTGATTTGTCAGGTGTTAATAAAATTAAAATTAATTGCTTAATTTGATCATCTCTACCAATAGCTGGATTGGTTATATAATCTTTTTCTTGAAAGTTTTCACCATAGTTTTGAAGCATACTAATACGCTTTGATTTAATATCAAAGTTTTTTTCAGTTTTTTTATCAAACACTTCATCTAAATCCATGTTTATCACTTCCTAATCTACCTAATTATATCATAATTAATCATTAATTTATACTACTTATCTTTTTTCTTTACATTCATTGGATTAACATGAATAACACTCAAGTATATTTCTGGTATTTCTTTTTTTATTTCTTTTTCTAAAGTATCAGCTATTTCATGTGATTCAAATGTTGATAAGTTTCCATCTACAAAGATAGTAAATGATATTTGATACTTATATCCTACTGGAGTACTATTAAAATGTTGAATCTTTAATACTTCACTATGTTTTTGTATAATTTCATGAACTTTCTTCTCAGTTACTTCATCCATAGCTTTATCCATTAAGACATCATAGCTTTCTTTAAATATCTTTAATGCTGTATACGCTATCCATAAAGCTATAATTATACCGATAATAATATCTAGTACATAGACACCTAAAACAGCTGAAGTAAGCGTCATCATTGTGATAAAGCAATCATTCCTATGGTCTTTACTATTAGCTTCTACTAAAATATTATGATGCTTTTTACCAATACTTCTAGTATATAAATATAGACTAAACTTAGTTATAATCGTAATAATACAAATAATAATCAAAGAGATAGAAAAATCTATTTTACTATGATTAAGATAAGTCGTTATAGCTCCTTTTATAACTATAACTGAAGTCATAAGCATAATAATACTAATTAGAAAAGCATAAATATATTCTGCTTTTCCATGACCTAGATGATGATCATTATCTGCTTTTTTAGAACTAATTTTATTACCTATAAAAGTTAGTAATGATGATAAAACATCTCCAAAACTATTAAAAGCATCAGCTATCATAGCTTGACTATTACTAATAAAGCCAATAGTAGTTTTTAATACTAATAGTAATATATTACCTAGTATGCCTAAAATACTAGCTTTATGAGCCGAATTAAACCTATCCATACATTTCCCTCTTTTTTACCTTTCTATTTATACACTCTTCAAGCATATTTCTATTAATTCTGAATTTAGTTAATATCTCATCTTTAAGATAAGGATTTATATAATACTCCCATTCTAATTCATAAAAGATATATTCTAAAGATTCATCTGAGATTACCGGTAACATTCTTTCAAGTCTCTCACTTGCTTCATCATTATCTTCAAGTAATTTATATAAAATGTTTTCCTCCTCATCATCATTCTTATCTATTCCTAAAGTATAATTACCATAATAAATAGAATAATCAGATAACATATTTTCATTATCAAACAATGGAGCAAATCTAGGATTACCATCTACTATTAATCCATAATTATCAGTATTACGATCACAATTACCAATCAAGGCATCAAATAAAAATATATCTAATAAGTCTTGTTTTAATTTTTCTGATACATCTTTAGGAAATGTTTCATCAAACATAGCACTTATATCTTTTAAATTATTCTTATTTTTAGTAACACCATAATTACTAATTAATAAGTCACTCATACTAAAATAATTCTCTTTAGAAAACATTTTAGATATAGTACCTAAACTTTCATTATAACTACCTAAATAGTATTCACAACAAGGAACACCTAATCTATTGGCTATTTTCTCTGCGATTAATTCATTATAAATATTAGAAATAGTTTTATTACTCTTATAGTAATAATCTTCTCCTAAATAACTGAAAATCATCGCAGTAGAAAAATATACTTTCTTTTTTATTTTAATATCTAATTCATTTAAATTGATTTCCATTATATCGCCTAATTTCTATTTGTTTCTTTCCCTTAAATATTCTACAAATCCTTCCAAAATCATTTTCTTATCAAGGCTTATCCAAGAAATATTATCTAATATTTCACTTGCTTCATCAAAATATTTATTCATAATACTAATACTATATTTTAAAGCTCCTGATGATTCCAATATTTCTCTTACTCTTTGAATAGTTTCATCGCCTAACTTGTTTTGTCCATAATACTTTAATAATTCATCTTGATATTTTGTTCCATATACATAAGCATATAATACTGTCTGTTTAAATTCTTTAATATCTGATCCAATAACTTTACCCATTTCATTAGAATATATTCCTAAAATATCATCCTGTATTTGAAAAGCTATTCCAACTTTTTCAGCAAATTCAGCTACTTCTTTAATCTTATCTTCTGAAGCGTCAGCTAGAATTAAACCTACTGATAAAGGTCCAATTACTGTATAATAAGCTGTTTTCAAACGATAAATATCCATAATACTATCAGTAAGTAATTGTTTACTTAGTACTCTATTACGACTATTAAATGGTAGTATCACATCTAATAATTCACCCTTTATTGTATTAAGAACAGTATCATTAAAATAATTTAAAAGTTTTGCTAAATTTTTATCATTAGCATATGCATTACTAATTATTTTATTAGCACTATATAGACCATAGTCACCCATACATATAGCAATTGAATTTGATAAATCTGTTAATTCTTCTGAATTATCAGAATATTTATTATAAGCTTTGTAATTAGCATAATGAATAGTATCTTTTCCTCTTCTAATAGTATCATGATCAATTACATCATCATGAACTAAAATAGCAGTTTGAAAGACTTCGTAAGCCAAAGCTAAATCATTACTATATTCTTTATTATCTTTTAATAAATAATAACCTAAATTAACTAATGTTCCTCTAATTAATTTACCATCTGAATTTAAAATTCTAAAATACTCTAAATTTTCTTTTAAATATTCATTACCATCATCACCTAATACAAAATAATCATTGAATTCAGATATCTTTTGATTTAGTTTTTCTTTTTCTTCACTATAATACTTTTTAAATACATCTATACTCATTTTGTCTTCTCCTTACTCTTCTTTTTTTCAACAATCATTTCTATAATATATATTCCTATTCCAATAACAATAGCCATATCAGCTAAATTAAAAACTGGAAAATTATAGTTAAATATTTTAAAAGATAAGTAGTCAATTACTCCATGATGAATAATTCTATCCATTAAATTCCCAAAAATACCTCCCATAATTAAACCTAAACTTATTTCTTCTGTAGCTGTAAAGTTATTTTCCTTTTTTATTGATCTATCTAAAAGAACAATAATTATTACACTAATAATTACTAATATTGGAGTACTATCTTCTAAAATAGAAAAAGCTGCTCCCGTATTTTTTAAATACATTAATGAAAAGAAATTAGGAATTATTTTAACTGAACTACCTAATGCCATATATTTATTTACTAGTATCTTAATAAATTGATCAAACATTAGAATAATAGCTGTAATTTTATAAATATTCTCTCTACTCTTCATTTTCTTCTCCTTGTAAAATTCTAATCCTATCTACTATTACTTGTATCTCATTTAATCTTTTTTCAGCTTTTCCTCGCACTTTAATAACATTACCTCTACTAATATTAGAATAATTATTAAACACTTTAGGGAACAATGTAAACTCCATACTTCCCGTTTCATCACTACCAGTAACAAAGGCCATTTTATCGCCTTTCTTAGTATCAATAACTTTAATTTTATCAATTAAAATTAACATATCAACAGTTTTATATAAGTAATTATCTAATTCATTTAAAGATATACAATTCTGATTATCTTTTTTATAAATAGTAGTTGGATGAGATGATAAGTAAAATCCAAATACTTCTTTTTCTTTTTCAAGCAAGTAACTTTGTTCATATTCATTTTGAATTTCTATTTCTGGTTTCATTACTAATGATGGATCAATATCTTTAGTAAGCTCAGCATAATTAAACAAACTATCTAAATTATAAATTAAAGTACAACGATTATAACCATATTCTTTAAAGACATCAGCCATAATTAAAGTTTCAAATGTTTTTTTACCAATACCAGCAATATATAATCTACTGAAACAATCATATATATCAGTAAATGGTCCATCTTTTTTAGCATCTTCAATTTGTTTAGATACTACTACTCCAATACCCTTTATATTAGAAATTGGATAAATAATAGTATTATCTTTAACAACATATTTAGATTCGCTATTACTAATAGTTGGTTTTTCTATTTCAATCTTATTGGCTTTTGTTTCCATAATATACTCATTAGTTTTAGTTTCACTACCAATTACATTAGATAATAAATTAGCAAAGAAAATAGTCTTATAATGACATTTTAAGTAAGCCATCTTATAAGCAACTACTGAATATACTACTGAATGAGATTTATTAAAGCCGTATCCTGCAAAGTTTAAAACTAAATTAAATATTTCTTTAGCTTTTTCTTCACTATGTCCCATCTCTTTACTCTTAGTAATAAACTTCTCTTCTTCTGCTTTCAAAAGATCTACTTTTTTCTTACTCATAGCTCTTCTTAAAATATCTGCTTCTCCTAGAGTATATCCAGCAAAGCGAGACGCAACTTGCATAATTTGTTCTTGATAGATTAAGATTCCATAAGTATCTTTAGTTATTTCTTCTAAAGACTCATCTAAATAAGTTATCTTTTCTTCTCCATATTTTCTTCTAATATAACTATCAATATTTACTGCAGCTCCTGGTCTAAATAAAGCAATTGCCGCAATAATATCATTAATAGAATTAGGTCTTAGTTTCCTTAGAAAATTACGCATACCACTTGATTCAAATTGAAATATTCCACATGTATTAGCTTCTCCAAATAGTTTTAAAGTTTCTTTATCATCTAGAGGTATCTTATTAAAATCTATTTCTTCATTATAAATTTCTTTAATATCTTTTATGACATTATCAATTAAAGTTAAATTCTTGATTACCAAGAAATCCATTTTTAATAGCCCTAATGGTTCTAAGTATTCCATAGAATAACCAGTTAAATACATATCATCTACTTTTTCTAAAGGAATAACTTCATCTAAATCAACTCTACTCATAACAATACCAGCAGCATGAGAAGAAATATGTCTAGGAAAGCCTTCTATTCTACTAGCAATTTCAAACATCTTTTTCAAAGCATTGTCACTATCAACTCTTACTCTAAATGTTTCATTTTTATTATAAATATCACTTAGTTTATCATGACTCATATTAGGAATAAACTTAGTCAATGAATCAACTTTATAAAGAGGAATATTTAATACTCTTGAAGTATCTCTAATTACTTGTTTGGCAGCAAGTGTTCCAAAAGTAATAATTCCACTAACTCTTTTTTCTCCATATTTTTCTTTAACATAATCAATTACTAAATCTCTTTTATTATCAGGAAAATCAGTATCAATATCAGGCATTGTCTTTCTTTCAGGATTTAAGAATCTTTCAAATAACAAACCATATTTTAATGGATCAATATCAGTAATACCTAACGAATAAGCCACTAAACTTCCAGCAGCACTACCTCTTCCTGGACCTACTAAAATCTTTTTCTTTTTAGCAAACTTAATATAGTCATAAACTACTAAAAAATAATTATTAAATCCCATATCATTAATTACTTTTAATTCATAGACTAATCTTTCCTTATATTTATCTGGTATTTCTCCACCTAATCTTTTAGTTAATCCAGCACGACATAAATCAAATAAATATTTTTTAGGATTTTCACAATCATAAATTGGTAGTAATATTTCTGGTTCTGGAAATTCCAAATTACAAGCATTAGAAATTTTCTCTGTATTATCAATTCCTTCTTTATTACTTATATTTCTAAAATTAGTTATATCTAAACTATGATTACTAATATCATAATTAACTTCATCATTAATAGTCTTACCATCTCTAATACAATATAAGTATGGCAACAACTCTTCATCTTCACTTGTTAAATATAAGCTTTCTCTAAAGAAAACTACTTCTTTAGTTAATACTCTTACTTCAGACTCTTCTTTTTTATTAGAATATCCCAAATATAAATCAATATATATTTCTTTTAATTTATCAAATAACTCTTTACTAGAAAAAGGTATAACACAAATAAGTTCTTTGTTATATTTATTTAAATGCTTATAATCAATAATACTTTCGCTTTGAATAGTAGCTAATTTAATTAAACTTTGATAACCAACATAGTCTTTAGCAAATAAAACAATTTCTTTGTCTTCTATTTTTATACTTAATCCAATTATTGGTTTAATATCATTTCTCTTACATTTATTAATAAACTCCATAGTACCATGCATATTATTATCTGTTAGAGCTATACTGGAGATATTTTTTTCTTTAGCAAACATAACTATATCTTCTATTTTCAATAAACTAGATAATAATGTATAATTACTTTTGTTATATAATGGAATATACATATAAATACCTCCTTATCTATATTTTATCATATAATTGTAATAATTATTAGAGTATTATTTTTCAATGTTTTATTTGACTTTATTGTATATTTATGATAAAGTTATATGGCAAGTGAGTTATACCGAAGGAGGGATATTATGGCAGTAAATGCAACTACTAGAAAAGGTAATGTTAAAAATATTAGATCTCATGCTTTGAACGCTACTAAAAAGAGACAAAAATTAAATTTACAAGTTTATAGATTAGAAGACGGCACAAAAGTTAGACTATCTACTAAAGAAAAAAGAACTTTAAAGAAGAATGAAAAAACTGCTTAATTGCAGTTTTTTTATTGACAAGTAAAATTTCTTTTAGTCATGTCTTCAAGAATTGTTTCTCTTGATTCGCCAGATTCATAATCAATACTGGTAATTATATTATTTTTTTGAGAGGCATCTAAAGTAGCAATATCTAATTCATCATAAATTATTACAGTTGTTATAGAAAAACCATTTTCAGTATCATTTAACATTACTTCATAACCTCTTGTTGGATTTATATATTTTTTCATGGCTTCTTTGTATTTTTTTATACCTTCAGCACTTTCTTTTTTACCAGGTGATGGGATAACAGACAATAATTTAGTAACACCTATTAATTTATCATCTTCAAAATTATATGAAAAAGTATAAACATCATCAGTATAATTAGATGTATTTAACTTAGTTTGGCTACAACTTAAATAAGTCTTTTTAACAGTATCTTCTTCTCTACGATGTTCAACTATTTTTTCTTCTTCTTTCTTTTCTTTTAAAGACATAGCAATTTGAAATCCTGTACCACTTAATAATAAAGCTATTCCTATAATTCCTAGAATAATAGCTGGTTTCTTACTAGTTCTTTTTTCAAATCTAACTGCTTCTTGAACATCTTTTAAATTCAATACTTGAGTTTCTTGTAATTCTTCAGGAGTAATATGATTAACCTGTTGTATTTCTTCTGGTGTAACCATTCTAGGTTGATTTTTCATATCATTTTGGTTCATAAATCATCCTCCGTTCATCATCCTATAACCATTATAGCAAAAACAATTTTATTGTCCAATAATTTTACCAAAATTTATAAAAAAAAATAGCTATCAATTAGCTATTTTTTATTATTTGTTTCTAGCATCAAATTTCTTTCTCTCTTCAGTATTCAAGATCTTCTTACGAAGTCTTAAATGATTAGGAGTAATCTCTATTAATTCATCTGAATTAATGTAATCAAGAGCATATTCCAATGAAATAGGTCTTGGTCTTTTTAAAACAACAGTATGATCTGATCCAGCAGCACGAGTATTAGTTAATTGCTTACCTTTTACAACATTAATTGCTAAATCATTTTCACGATTACATTCTCCTACTATCATACCTTCATAAACTTCTTCTCCTGGAGCGATAAACATAACTCCACGATCTTCTAAGTTACCAAGAGCATATGCAGTAGCATTACCATTTTCTACAGAAACTAAAACTCCTAGTTTTCTTTCACCAATAACTATATTTTCAAATGGTAAAAACTCTTTAAAAGTATGATTCATAATACCATAACCTTTTGTTAAAGTCATGAAATCAGTTGAAAAACCAATTAATCCGCGAGATGGAATAGTATATAATAATCTAACTTGATTTTCAAAGTTAGTCATATTTTCCATTTTTCCACCACGAACCCCTAATTGTTCAATAACACTACCAACTGATTCTTCAGGTACTTCTATTTGTAATTCTTCATATGGTTCATATTGAACACCATCTTTTTCTTTAATAATTACTTGTGGTTTTGAAACCTCTAATTCAAATCCTTCTCTACGCATATTTTCAATTAAAATACCTAAATGTAGTTCACCACGTCCACTAACTAAGAATGATTCATTAGAAACCTGTTCTACACGTAGCGAAACATCTCTTTGAGTTTCTCTCATTAATCTTTCTTCTATCTTACGAGCAGTAACTAATTTACCATCTCTACCTACCATAGGTGATGAATTAGAACCAAATGTCATTTGAAGAGTTGGTTCATCGATATGTAATAATGGTAAAGGCAAAATATTATCATTATTACAAATAGTTTCACCCACAGAAATATCAGAAAGACCTGCGATAGCAATAATATCTCCAGCTTCTGCTTCTTCTATTTCAATACGATTATATCCATAGTAACCAAATAACTTTTGAATTCTAAATTGTTTAGTACTTCCA
This sequence comes from Bacilli bacterium, assembly GCA_017432665.1. Lineage (GTDB taxonomy): Bacteria > Bacillota_I > Bacilli_A > RF39 > UBA660 > UBA3789. The sequence goes on along the minus strand of JAFRIS010000035.1, from coordinate 15,247 downwards.
TCTAATCTACAACAAGTAACCATTTCTCCTGTTTTAATCTTACCATTTTGAACTCTACCAATACCAATTCTTCCTACAAATTCATTATAATCAAGTAACGCTGGTTGAAATTGTAATGGTGCATTAACATCGCCTGTAGGTGCCGGTATTTCTTCTATTATTGTGTCTAGTATTTTAGTTAATCCTTCACTTTGTGAACTTATATCAGCATCATAAGAACTAGTACGATTTAAAGCTGAAGTATAAATTGTTTTAAAATCTAACAATTCATCATCAGCACCCAATTCAATAAATAAATCTAGTATTTCATCCAACACTTCTTTAGGTCTAGCAGCTTCTTTATCAATTTTATTAATAACTACAATTGGTTTTACTTTAGCTTCAAATGCTTTCTTTAAAACAAATCTTGTTTGTGGCATAGCTCCTTCATAGGCATCTACAACTAAGATAACTCCATCAACCATATTCATGATACGTTCTACTTCTCCACCAAAATCAGCATGTCCAGGAGTATCTAAGATATTAATTCTTACTCCTTTATAATCAATAGCTGTAGTTTTAGCTAAAATAGTTATTCCACGTTCTCTTTCTATAGCATTAGAATCCATTGATAAATTAGATGTATCTTCATTTTCTCTAAACATATCAGAGTTTTTTAATATTCCATCTACTAATTTAGTTTTACCATGATCTACATGTGCAATAATTGCGACATTTCTTTTTTCCATGATTACACCTCTTTTGCAACGTTCAACATTGTATCATAAAAACAAAAAAAATACTAGTATTTTCTAGTATTTCTTATATTCTTTCAATGCTTCATTAGCCTCTTCAATAGTATAATTACCTTTCATTTCAGCAAAAATAGTATTTTCTAATGGAATAACTATTTCATTAGAATCATTATAATTATACATAATAACATTATCAGTATCTGATTTATAACCATCTTGAGTTCTATATAATAAATCTAATTTACCATTAGGATTTAGTCTATATAAAGCTTTAGCACTGATAGTATCTCCTTCATGAACATCAAGAGCAACAACTCTTTCAGCGAAGTTTTCAAATGTTACTACTGATTCAAAATAATATAGTATATCTCCTTCTAAAGTTACCATTTTAGTACCAGTAATATCGCATACAGCAAGACCATCTACTAAATCAGGAACCCCATCAATATTAAATAAAGTAAAAGAAATTGGTAAAACAATTGGTTGAATTATATCTTCTCCAAATGTTTTACTAGACATTTCACTTTTTCTATCAAACATCTTACCATCACTAGTAATTGTCTTTTTATCAATAACATGAGCAAAAGTAGCAGTTGTTGTTACACTATTATCAATTAAATAAGTATAATCTAAATACTCCTCATCACTATCTACTTCTTTAGTAAATCCCATTATATCATCAATTCTATCATTTTCTAATTCATAGTCATATTCATCATTAGTTTCAATTAAAAACTTATTTTTAGAAATATCAATACTTTTAATTTCATCTATATCAAATGAACATCCTGATAATAATAAAGTAGTTAATATTCCTGAAATAGCTATTGTACCTTTAGTCATTTTTATTAAACTTTTTTTATCTAGCATTTTTTCACCCATTCCCTTTTCAAAAACGTGGTTATTTTACCATAAAATTTAAAAAAAGTCAATTCAACTAAAAAAAAAACTAACTATTCATTAGTTCTTCTATATAGTCACTTAAGGTTTCATACTCTTTTTTCTGCAATGAATCTAGAATTTGATGATGTTTTTTCATAACAACCCCATTAAATTCTTTAATCATTCCATAATCATTATAATTATCTCCAATAACTTTTAAAGCATTATAATTAAGTTTTTCAAGGTTAAATAGTCTCTTCAAAGCTTTTTCTTTACTAACTGTTTTATTAATTATATTAATATGAGAACGACTAGCATAGACATGAACAGGAACTTTACTTTGAATAATTTCTACAATTTCTTTTTGTTTTTCAGAATTATCACATCTAATAACTATTTTTACACAATCATCATAATTAGTTGTTTCATTATAACCATCATCTAGATAATAGTCCCATTTATGTTCTTCTATAATAGGAACTATCATTTCAATATCTTTTCTTTCCAATAAAATAGTGTCCAAACAATAATCTACACCATTAAATATTTTGGCTCCATCTTCACAAATTAAATAAGTATATGGAATATCATAACTAGTTAATTCTTTTTTCAAATCAGTATATTGTCTACCTGTAATAATACAAAATGAATTTCCATGTCTAACAAAATTTCTAATTGCCTCAGCATTTTTATTATTTAATTCTGTGTTATCCAAATAAAACATTGTATCATCAAAATCACTAGCTAATATTGTCATACTATCACCTACTCTTAGTATATATTATTTTAAACTATTTTCAAAACAAAAGAGAAAGAATATCTTTCTCTTTACATTTTATAAACCAAGTTTTTTATTATATTCTTCTATTTGTTTCTTCATTTTATCAAAGAATGTATGTGATTCGTTATTACTGTATCCAAGGAAGAATATTTTATCGATTTGTTCATGATCAAATACAGATGTTATATTTGACTTTAACTCTCCTTCAGGGAAAGGACAGCCATTATAATCATATATTTTATCAGGATATTCAGCTGTTTTCATACAATATCCGGTAATCATAACCTTCTTTGTACCACCTTTTAGTAATACAACTGAACCTATTGGCAAAAATTTCTCTTGCATTCTTATTCCTCCCCTTCTTATTGTAAATCGGCTATTTCTTCATTATTTCTAGCCCCATAAGTAGCAGTATTTGTAGTAGCAGATGTTGTGTTATAATCATCTTCTTCTAAATACTCTTCTTTTGCTTGGTCATCACCATAATCAATATCGGTAGAAATATCACCTTTCCATTGACTATGTTCAAAATCCTCGTCTTCTTCTTCATCAGAATTATTCTTTCTGTGATCTATATAAGCTTTTGCTCCTAGACCTGCAGCTGCAGCTGCACTTAATCCAGCAGCAATTGGAATTACAGAACTTGTTCCAGAAGGTTTATTCTCTATTGGATCTGGTGAAACTGGTATTTTAGTAGTAGTAACAGCATCAGTTGCTGTAGTATCTATACTATCATCTAAACCAGTAATATCATCAGGTGCCTCTGGATCAACCATTGCTCCTTCTGTTTGATTACCTCCAGTTGGAGTAGATGGTGCACTAGGTGTAGCAGGTACTTCTGCTGTAGCTGGTGGAACATATGAAGTTCCTCCACCTTGTGTTCCACCTCCACCTACATGAACAACAACAGGTTCTTCCTGAGTTGGAGTAACTGTTGGCGTTGGCTCCAATGTTGGTGTAACAGTTGGTTCCAATGTTGGGGTAACAGTTACTGTTGGAGTAACCGTATCAGTTGGTGTTACTGTCACTATTGGAGTAGTTGTATCAGTTGGTGTTACTGTTAATGTGGTTGTTACAGTTGGTGTAGGAGTAACCGTTGGTGTTGGTGTCACTGTTGGAGTAACATCAATCTTCTTAGGTGGAACATACTTGCCACCGTGATGGTTTCCTCCACCACCTCCACCTCCGCCACCTTGTGGTGGAGTATATATCTGATCATTACCAGTGTCTTGATTTTGATCACCTTGTTCTCCCTCTTCAGTTGGTGCAGGTGGTCCATAAACTTCACTGTCTCCTTCTTCTGCTGCATCATTATCACTTGTCTTAGGGACAGTAACTGGCCACATATTATTTCCATTACCTTTCCATATCACTTCAGTTTCACCAGATTCTTCAGTCTCAGTACCTACTTTTTCTTCATCATCTGTTGCACCAGCATTCTTATAATCATCTGTTGCAAGCATGCTTTCATAATCTCTAGAAACATCAGCATTTATTTGAACAACACCTTCTTCGTCAGTACTGAAGACATTATTCCATGTGGTTGCTTGTTGAGCCATTGTTGGATTTTCAACATCATATGTACCGCCAAGAGCTTTAACATTCAATTCGTATTCATCTAAGTCCTTTATTCCTAACATTGCGCCCCAGCCTTTAACAAACGTATCCATTGCCTCAGTACGTTTTGTCGCATCATCTTCTGCTATTTTAAATGCTCTGGCTGCTATAATACATTGGCTTCGTATAAATTCAATTTCGTCTTTATAATTATTAAAGTCTTTTTTTAAATATTCAAGTGAACTACTTGAGGTGGAAAAACAACTACCATGAGCAGAAATAAGTTTTTCCAAATTCTCTTGAATTTTTCCGATTTGCGTTATAGCGTCGTTAATATATCCATCATTTAATATCTGTAACTTAGTCGCACTATCCTTTAATTTACTATACTCTACAGTCACCTTGTTATCTGCCATTTTTTATCACTTCCTATCATTTTTGTGATTATTATACACTAGGCCAATTTTTATCCGGATCATTTAAACGATCTAATGTATCAAAATATGTTTCATCATATTCATATTCTTCATTTTGTTCAATTTTGTCTTCATGAGGAACTGATGTTGATTTTGGAGTTGGATCTACATGTCCAGTCTCTCCTTCTTCGTTTGGATTACTCCATTCTATATCAATTGAATTCGTTGGTTTTGGAGAAGGATCTACATGTCCAGTTTCTCCTTCTTCATTTGGATTTGTCATAACTGAATTCCAGTTCCAGTTTATTTCAGTTTTTTCATCACCATTAAGTTTATCAGCCATATCATCAGCATTTTTTTGTTCAATCTTTTCGCCACCATTTCCATCATATTCTTGAGTACCCATTATATCATAACGATCAACTTTATCAGTAGTTATATAATTGCCTTGTTTATTAACATATGCAAATGTTTTTCCTTTCTCTTTTCCATTTACGGTCTCAGTTCTTGTATATATTCCACTTGCCTCTGTTCTTTCATATTTATATTCAATCTTTGTTACTTCTTTTCCATCAGGATCATAAGTCGTTTCACTCGTAACAAGACCTGTATTATCACTATTAATAACAGTCGTTTTTTCTCCATCACTATTATACTTGATTTCAACAGTCGATCCATCAGGATTAGTATACATCTCTGTTTTTTGACCATGTTCATCTACTGTTGTTTTACATTTAGCTCTAGGTTGAACTCCTTCTGGTAATTCTGCTCCATCACGAACCCTAATATTTAGTTTATCCAAAGATCTTTCCAATCCCTCACATTCTTTAAGGTAAGCTTCGGCCTTTTGATATTTTTTTGCAAAATCACCCAACAATGAGTATTTTTCTTTTAGTTCTGAATAATGATTAATACTAGATTTGGCATCCTCAATATTAGGTATAGGTGCACCAATATTTTCAGTACTATCATCCCATAAAAGCTTATCATAGGTTGGTTTTTTGTCAGTATGATCAGGATCTTTATTGTATGCTATAGCTTTAGCATTATGTTCTTCAAGAGATTTATTATACATTTCCATAATGCTTTTTGTATCTCCCTTTATTTCTTTCAACATATTCTTTGCTTTTGTAAAATATGTATCGGCTTCTTCATAACGATGTTGATTACCTTCAGCCTGAACAACACCTTTCAATGTTTCTACATCATCTTCTGTATATCCTAGTTTAACAGTTAATTGCTTTGATAGGTCGTTTAAAGGTGCTCTACCATTAATATTGAAAGCATATGGCGATAATCCATATGACTCACCCATTTGTCTTTTGATTTCTACTACAATATTTTTATTTATCTTATTTAATCCACCTTGGTCAAAACCTTCTATTACATCTTTAATTTCAGTATCTTTCAAAAATTTTTTAGTATCATCTTCAAAAGATCCCGTTTCGGTACATTCTATTTCACTTAGTTTTGGCATACGTATCCCTCCTTTATTATTTCATAACGCTCTAAAAACGTATGAAACATTCATACATTTTTAGAACACTACAAAAGTAGTGTTATTTATAATTAAGATATAGTTTGTGTAGAAGATATTGTTCTTGATTCAGATTCTTTAGTTTTCTCTGACCAAGATCTTAATGATACTTCAAGTGTATCTAAAATAGCTTGTTGCTGTTTTTGTTGATCCCCAGACACTTCATCAATTTTATTTGAATAAACACTTGCTGCCTGTCCTTTGTATGTGTTCATAAGACTGTCTTTTGTTTTTTGCATATTTCTTGCTGATTCTATAAATTCATTAATTAATCTTCTACATTCTGTTATTTGATTCTCAATACTTGTATACGAAGTACTTACTGCTTCAGACATATTATCCCTCCTTTAAAGATATTTAATAAAAACTACGCATTAAAACCACTTATGATATCACTAGTTGTTTCATCGTAGTCTTGTTGATTTGCTTGTGATACCTCTGAAATTTTTACATCCATATCAAACATTGCTCGTAATTTTGGAGCTATTTGAGTATCATACATATTGCAAAAACTATCATAAATAGGTCCTGAAGTTCCACAGCCCAATGTACTAGCTAGACTCTTTTTTAAATCATCAATACCTTGTTCAAAAGTCCTATTTATACCTTTCAACTGATCCATAGCCACATTATATTCACTAGGATTGTACTCAAAACTATCTTTAGCCATATATTTTCCTCCTATCAAATTATTTAAGAATTTTTGCTCTTTACCGAACCATATTCTTACATTTTCATTTTATATTAATATTAGTATTAATGCAAGGCTTTTACTGCCAATATACGTTTTTTTACAAAAAAAAGGAATATTATTCCTTTATTTCAATATTTTCTTAAAAATTGCATTTAAACCTTTGTTAATAATCTTATCTGTAGTCTTATTTACCACTTTTTTTCCCAATTTATACTCAATAGTATTTTTCTTAGCTCTTTCTGCTTCTTTTCTTTTCTTCTCGGCTTCTCTTTCAGCGGCTTTTTTCTCTCTTTCTGCTTCTTTAGCTGCTTTTTCAGCCTCTTTTGCTGCCTTTTCTTTTTCTTTAGCTTCTTCAACAGCTCTTTTCTCTTCTTCTTCAGCAGCTATTTTTTCTTTAATCAACTTATCTAATTCTTCATAAGCAGATTCTCTTTCTTCTGTTTCTTCATATTTGCCTACTAATGGAGAAGAATTAATTAATTTATTTTTAGATAATTCATCAATAGTTCCCATTTTACTTTGTGGTGGTAAAATAGTTCCTTTTTCTACTATCTCTGGTTCTCCCGATTCATTTTGGAAAGAAATTAAAGCTTCTCCTGTACCCAAAGCAAGAATTGCCTCTGCAGTGTCAAACTTAGGATTAGTTCTAAATGAATCGGCTGCTACTTTAACAATTTTTTGTTCACTAGGTGTATAAGCTCTTAGTGTATGTTGAACACGATTTCCTAATTGTGCAATTATTTCATTTGGAATATCCGCAGGACTCTGGGATACAAAATATAAACCTATTCCACGTGATCTAATTAATTTAACTACTTGAACAATTTGTTTTAAACGATAATTAGGCATTCCGTTGAATAATAAGTGAGCCTCATCAAAGAAGAAGACAATTTTTGGTTTTTCTAAATCTCCAACTTCTGGCATTTTATTAAACAGTTCTGTTAATAACCATAGTAGGAATGACGCATATAAATCTGGTGATTGGAATAATTCTACTGCATGAAGGATATTAATGACTCCCTTACCTTCTTCATTTACTCTTAAAAAATCATTAATATCTAGTTCTGGTTGTCCGAAGAATTTATCAGCTCCTTGGTTTTCTAAAGCTAATAAACTTCTTTGAATAACTCCAACACTTTGAGTAGTAATATTACCATATTTAGTAATAAAATCTGCTCTATTATCACCTACATATTGTAGTAATAAACGTAAGTCTTTTATATCATCTAATTCCCAACCGTTATCATGAGCTATTTTATAAACAATTTGTAAATGTCCTTCTTGTACTTCACTTAATCCTAACATCATTGATAGAATTTCAGGACCTACTCTATCTAATGATGTACGAATAGGATGTCCTGCGACTTGGAATATGTCCCAATAACATACTGGGAAACCTCTATATTCAAAATCATTTACTTTTAATTTTTTTAATCTTTCTTGAAGACTTTCACTATCTTCTCCAGGAAGAGAAGTTGCCTCTAAATCTCCTTTAACATCTGCTAAAAAGACAGGTACACCAGCTGCGGAAAAAGATTCAGCCATAACTTTTGAAGTAATAGTTTTTCCTGATCCACTAGCTCCTGTGATTAAACCATGACGATTAGCTTTATCTAATAAAATAGATAATTCTTTATCACCATTTTTAGCTACTAAAACTTTATTATTAAAATACATAAAGATACCTCCTATTTTTATTATACCATTATTAATAAAAAAAATATAAATTATTACTAATTTATATTCTTTTTCTTTTCTTCTAAAAATATTTTTCTGTTCTCTTTTAACTGTTCAAGATTAGGATTTTGTTTAATATTTAAATCAAGATATTTAATAGCATTATCATAGTCTTTTAAGTAAAAATACCCCAATGATACATAATCATAAATAGTTCCATCCCAGCATTTAACATCTTCTGTTACATATCTATCTCTTTTCTTTATCTTTAAAGCCTTTAATCCATAATCTATAGTCTCCTGATATTTATGTTGATTATAACTAGTCATCATTAATTCAACATAAGGAGTACGACACTTATATTCTTTTAAAGCTTTTAGCCCCCATAATTCTGATTCTTCATAATACTCTAAACTACGATAAGCCATAGCCATAAAAGACATTACCTGTACTCTCTCTGGTTTATAAGTAGCATGATTTTTATTCAAATATGTGTGAGATAATTCTATACACTTTTTCCATTGACCTCTATTTTTGTATTCTCGAGCTAGAAGAAAAGTATTTCTAGTATCATCTGGATTATTATCTACATATTCTTCTAATAATCCTAAATAAAACTCTCGAGATTTTTCAAAATCTGGTCTATGTTTTACTACTATCTCAGGAGCATCTATTTCATTTATTTCTTTTACTGAAGATTCTAACACTTCATGAATAGGATATTTCCAATGATAAGCATCTCTTTTGTGAATTTTTCCACACAAAAATTTTATTAATGGTTTATCATGATCATCTAAACTATAGTAATAATAATAGCGTAATTGAGTAGTATCATCTTTCCACTTAGCTTTAATCTTATTAATAAAACCTGGTTCTATACAATCATCTATATCTAAACAAATACAAATATCATAATCTTTTGGTACTAGTTTTAACGAATCATTTCTAGCTTTATCAAATTCAAATTTAGGGTACTTTTTTTGTTTAACATGGGCCCCTCTGTTTTTGAATTTTTCAACAGTATTATCAGTAGAACCAGTATCTAAAATATAAATATGATCTTTTATTTCTTCTAAACAATCCATAAATCTATCAACAAATTTTTCTTCATTCTTACAGATTGCATATACACAAATTTTATAGTCTTTCATCCTACCACCCAATTATAATTATTATTCATCTGCCAAGTTATCAAAATATCCTTGAATAAATACTACTGGAGTTCCTTTATCTCCACTACCACTAGTTAAATCACATAATGATCCAATTAAGTCTGTTAATCTTCTAGGTGTAGTTCCTTGAGTAACCATTTGTCCTTTTAAATCAGCATCCTTTTCTCTTATTTCATTCTTAATTGCCTCTTTTAATTCATCTCCTCTTAAATCAGCAAATTTATTATCGGAAACATATTTTAATTTAATCTCATTTGGAGTACCTTCTAATCCACTTGTATAAGCAGGAGATACTACTGGATCCGCTAATTCCCAAATGTGACCTACTGGATCTTTAAAAGCTCCATCTCCATAAACCATTACCTCAATAGTTTTACCTGTTTTTTCTTTTAATTCGCTTTGAATCTTTTCTACTAAAGTTTGTCCTGTTCTTGGGAATAATTTTAATCTTTCTTCAGTAGATTTATTTGATCCTAACATACCATATTTTTCATTATAACCACTACCATCTACAGATGCATTCATTATTTCAAATAAACCATATACTGTAGCTCCAGCATTCTTTAATAATTCTTTTGTTCTTAATCTAGTATGAATATCACAGTTAATAACATTTTTTGTATAATTAACTATTTCGGTTGGATTATTAGCAAGTACAAAGACTGCTTCACATCCTTCTTTCTCAATTAATTCTTTATAAAAATCTAACATGTTAATACCAGTAAATGGATGTAGCCAATCACCAAAATTAGCACGATAATCTTCTTCAGTTAATACACTACCCATATTGAATTCACTTCTAAATAGTTTTTCTTCATCAAGTATTCCATTACCTACTTCATCACTTGGAAAAGATAATTGTACATATAATTTTTTAGTACTTCTGGCAATTGCTTTTAAAATAAGTGAAAATCTATTTCTACTTAGTATTGGAAATACTATTCCTAATTCTTTTGGATTATTAAATTTATTTTTTATATTTTGAGACACTTGATCTACTGTTACATAGTTACCCTCACTAATACCTACAACAGCTTCTGTAATAGCAATTACATCTCTATCTCTAAATTCAAAGCCATTATTCTTACTAGCGTTCATTACTGATTCAACTACTATACTAGCTAAATCATCATTTTCTTTAATAATTGGAGTTCTTATTCCTCTAACTACTGTTCCTAAATCTCTCATTTAATCATTCCCTTCTCTATAATTTAATTTTATCACAATAAAAAAAGAGTTGCACTCTTTTTATTTTGCTTTTACTTCACTCTTATCATAGGTTTCAATAGCTCTTTCAAAAACACTAGCTAATGGTCCTACTTCTGGATAGTCTTTCTCATCTAAGCAAGCTAAGACAAATTTATCTCTTACACTGTAAATTGTTTTGCCATTTTCATCTTCTTTTCTAGACAACTCTTCAGTAAAAGTTTTCATATCAAATGGAAAGCCATGTTCTTTAGCATATAGATAAGCAAAAGATAGAATTGTCCTAGTATTACCATCTCTAAAAGGATGAACTTTCCAAAGTAAAGCTAGTTTCCTAGCAAAAAGAAAGGCTGTTTCTGATACTTCTAAATTTTGCCAAGCAATACTATTTAAGTCATTTAAGCATTCTTTTAGATCTTTAGAAATATTACGATATTCAGAATAATTAATACTACACATTGGAAGAACCAATTCTTCTTTATATAATGGAATAACACGATATTTACCAGCCCATTCAAATATATCTTCAAAGATATGATGATGTAGCCTTTTAATTGTTTCTTCGTCAAAATAATCTATTTTAATAGAATCAATATTTATTAATTTAAGAAAGCCAATATCCGCTTCTGCTTGATTTAATTTTTCATAATCTCTAATATTCAATTTGTTTTTTAAAACACCATTTTCATAAACATAAGGATCCGTCATTTAATCAACCTCCTTATATTTATTAATCACTAATTCTTTAATTTCAGCTAATTCTTTTCTACCTTCAATATAATCGTTTGCTAAATCCAATACTTCTCTTGAAGGTGCATTAGCTCCACTTAAAGAAATAGCTAAAGCTTTTTTAACTATTAGTCTTCTTTCTTCTTCAGTTGTTTCGGAAATTAAATATTTCATTTTATCACTTCCACTAATATTATATCACAAAAAAAGAAAGTAGTTATTTTCTACTTTCTGGTATACTAACTTTTTTACCAGCAGGTTCTAACATTAACTCTGGTGTATCAAAGATATACTCTATTAATTTTAAAGCCTTACAGAAATAAAAACCATCAGCTATTCTTTCATCTATAGTAGCTCCCATTTCCATATACCATCTTCCATTTTCTTCTGCAATTTCTCCAAAAGTAATTAGTGATGATGATGTACCAAAATTAGTTAAATTATGATAAATTCCTCCTACTTTAAATGTCCCAATATTAGATAAAATCGCACTAGAATAGTATAAATTATCATCAGTAATACTCTTAGGTAACCAACCATGACTATCAAATAATTTTAATGTTCCAACAATTGGTACTCTTAAAAATTTTGGCAATTTTCCTATAGTATCAGCTGCTCCATTAGCATTACCTTTTCCTTCTAGTTTCTTTTGTCTAATAGTATCTACTTTTTCTTTAGTCTTTCTAGATATATCTAATAGTGTATCTTCTGGATCAACTTTTATTACCATTAACATTTCAACAGAATTATCTTCAAATTCTACTTTGATAGTTTGAGCTAGAGAAACATCTTTATGCATATACATAGTTCTACCAGCAATAAATCTATTCATATATGGTCTCGAATATATTGTCTTAGCCATTACATCTACAAGACCATGATAAAATGTCAATCCATCTATTTCTTTCTTTTTCTTATTCATAAATTTAACAAAATTAGTCATATCAATTTTACGATTCATATATACAGCAGAATCACACCTATTAGGTTTAAAATCAATCAAAATATTTTGCATTCCATGAATATCTTTTACTTTATAACCATCTCTTCTACCCATACTACCTCCACTTTCCTATAATAATTATAACATATTTGATAACAAATTAGAAATACGCTTATTGGCTATCTTAAAAAGAATGTATAATAGTATATCACCGAGAGAAAATAGTATCCAAGAATTAGAAGTTAATCGGAAAGAAACATTAGACTCTATTGTAAAAAGATTATTAAAAATTTAAAGTAACTACTAAATTAATGATTGTCATTTTTTAAATCAGAATAGGTTTTATGATATAATGTTAACTGTAAATAGTAATTTATAATTAATGACATTTTATAGGAGATGTATATTTATGTATGATGAAAGATTAGACAAAATTATCCAAGAAAACCCATCATTAAAAGGACTAAAAGAAATATCTAATAGAGGTATAGTAGTTATATCTCCAAATACTGAAAAATACCAAAATGATCCTGCCCAATTAAAGCTTCAAGGATATACTAATAATAGAACTATTAGTAGGCAATTCATTATAGATATTCTAACTCATGATGATTTTTTTGATAAAGCTAAACAACTATATGAAAAAAATTTATATGCTTTAGTTACAATCTTTATTCGAGAAAATGGTGACTTCGTATCTCAATGTAATATTGATAGAATGATGCTTATTAATCTATTAAAACAAATTAATATTAATGACTTCCCTTCTATTGCTGAAAGGTATAAGCAAATAATGGATTATGTATCTTATGATATATATAGAGAAAAAACACAAAGTAACAATTATGAAATCTTTATAGATGGTAAAAATTATACAATTCCAATTACATCGATTTATCAATTTATAGATTTAAATGTCGAAAACTTCAATAATATACTTCTAAACGAAAAAGAAATTAATGGAATTTCTATAGAACATTTTTTATATGCTGTAAGTAAATACTATAAAGATAATAAAATTGTGGAAAATTATTTGGTAAATGAAGAGTTAAAAACTAGATTAAAAGAAATTAGATCATCTAAAAAGGTGGATGTTCAGATGATAAATAAGTATTTGGATACAGATGACTCAATAATTGAAAAAGCAAATGTTAATATTGAATTACAAGATTTAATATTAAGTGATATGTCACCTGATTTTAATAATTTAGAAAAAGCAATATATGTTTATATAAAGATGTGTAAAGTATTAACATATGATGAAGAGTTTTTTGCAGTAAATCAAAAAGGTCCTTTAGCACAAAAACATAAAACAATTGATAATGTAGCTAATATTTCATTAGCTAATAATAAAGTTGTTTGTTATGAATTTGATGCTATTTATTCATATCTTTTACATAAATTAGGCATTAATTATAAGCATTTTGTTGGCACAGTTGATGGAAATGGAAAACATGGTGAAGAAGAATTCGATGAGGAATTTAATAGATATAGTGATTCACATACTTTCTTAAAATATAGATGCGGAAAATATTTAGTAAAGGCAGATTCTGTTACATCCATATTACAAGGTGATATAATGCAAGCAAAACTAAATCAACCATTAAAAGGTTTAGTTTGTGAAAACATTAACGACCAATCTAAGGAAGAATTTTCTGAAGTAATACATAATGTTTATGACTATATTGCGAATAGAGAATTAAAGATAAGTCAAAATGAAACCGAAAAGTTCGAAACATTTGATGACATAGTTTCTCAGTTTGCTAGTTCCACTGATAAATTGAAACCTGTTGATATCAGAGAAAAAATTGAAATATTAATTAGCAAGGTTAATTCTACAAAAATGATTGGAATAGATGCATATTCATATTTACTACAATTAAGAAAAATATTATTTACAGATCAAGAACAAAAAGATAATATTAGAATTTCAATTATAAGAAATTCAAATGAAGATTCTGCCGAAGCATTAGCAATTATATCTATAAGACTTCCCGATGAAAATGGTAAAATGATTGTTAATAGATATATGTTTAAACCAGGTTCGGAATTAATACTAATTTCAAAAGAAGACTTACAAGCAAACTTTAACAATGAAACTATGGGATATGTCGAAAAAGACGATCCTATTATTCCAGGTATAAAAAGATAGAGGTGTAAATATGTTAGAAAAATTAATTGAAATTAATAACAATATAATTAATCAAACTACTAATGAAAAAGAAAAAGAAAAGCACTTATTAATTAAAAAAATTTTAGAAGATAAAAACTGTTTCCTTAAAATGGATATAGAAACATCTTATGCTCTATTAAGAGAATTAAACATTCCAGATAAAAATATTAAAAATACTTATTTAAACTTAATTGATCCATCAAATACTATTTAAATATATGATTATGGCACAAAAAAACTAGTCTTTCGACTAGTTTTATTTTAAATGGAGCGACATTTTGTCATATATACGCAAAATACCACGTTATATAAGGCAATCGATAAACTCAATTGCTAAATAAAATATAACATACATTTTGACAAAAGAAAAGTTTCTAAATTAAAAGTGGGAATTTGTACTCCCACTTAGCTCGTAATATCTTAATCTTCCGATAACTTATGCTTTAACTTTTTTATTAATATATATAGTATATCCTAAACACATAGCTATTAAGATAATACTGCTAATTATACTACTTTCACCTGTAGAAAAAATACTTAGTGAATTAAATACTCCATGAAATATAATGCATGGAATTAATGATTTACTTTTATAAAATATAATTACTAGCATATATCCAATTGCTATTGCATAACATACTTGTAATAAGGTTGGAACGAAATCTGCTCCATTTAATAAATTAACAATGTGTCCCATTCCAAATGTAATAGAACTCACAATAATAGCTCTTTTTACATTATCCTTT
>JAFRIS010000007.1 GCA_017432665.1 Bacilli bacterium | reverse complement strand
TACTCCTACATCTACCATATGAACACATAGATCTTTTAAAGTAGAAACAGCAGTCTTATGACCATAAGTTCTAGTCTTACCTCTTTCTACTGCCCATCTACCATTTCCATCCATAATTATTCCAACATGATTAGGTATAATCAACTTTTCTTCCATAATGTTACCTCAACTAAAATTATATAACAAAGGCAAAAAAAAAGAAAGTCTTTGTAGACCTTCTAATTCTTACAATGTAAATTATTATCCTAGTTTACTTTTCTTTTCTTATAAATAGGAAAACATACTATACTAGCTGAAACAATACAAATAATGCCAATTATTAATCCAATTATACCTCTACCTTTAAAGGTATCAGGAACATTTGTTATAGTAGAAATGTCTTTTGTACTATTATTAAATTGTTTTCTACTAAGTTCATAAGTAGAAATCGTTTTATTCTTTGCCAAAACATATTTATTAGTAACAGTAACAACTATTGCTTCCTTATCTAATTCAACATCATTATCAGAAGCATTTGTTTGGTATATTTCATACTTTTCATTTCCTATAAAATATAAGTCAATGTCAATGCTAAACTTACTATCTTTTGAAACTAGTTTTTTAGTATCGGTACTATTTTCTTTTTTATAATAGCCATTAAATGTTATTGTGTTATTTACTTGCTTATTATCTATACTAATTGGTATATCAAAACTAATTTTATTTCTTCTATCATATGCAGCCTTGTATATTTCTATTTTACCAGTAGTATAGTTATTATATACAAAATAAGTATCTCCATTATCATCAATAGCTGTTCCTTCTATTTCAACTTTGTCAGTACCTATTTGTGGAATATAAACTGTATGCAAATATTTACCTGTTTTATCAAAAACATAAATAACTGCATAAAAAGATTCAAATTCAACTTGATAAGTAACTTCTCCACTTATATAACTATAAGTACTATAGTAAATATTTTCATCTGAAAACTCCAAACTTTGAGCAATTTGACGAATTCTCAAATCAAACTTAGATTGTAATTCGAAATCTTGATTAAATATATATCCCCAAGTACCACTAGTCATAATATATTGTTTTTCTTCAGGATTATAAGTTAATCCTCTACCTGCTGTAAGTACATCAGGATCAATTTCAATATTCTTTTTAAAAGTTAACTTATCAGAATCAAACACTACTAGTGTTGTTTGTGAATCATGAGATTTTACAAATAATAATTCATGAGTGTCACTGTTATAACAAATGTCATCGCCATGTCCAATATTATAATGAATAGTTTTTACATATTCTAAAGTATTCTTATCATATACTAAGATAGGATTATCAACAGTTCCTTCCCCATCTAATATTACTTGAGCAATAATAAAATACTTATCCGTAACTTCAAAGCCCTGTGGACCATATGCACCTTCAGTTTTTTCTATACTTTTAATTTTATCAACAGTTATAGCAGTTGAATCTGCTTTTTTTACATCTAATAAGTGATTATCTTCAATATCAGCATTAACTATAATTGGAGAAATTAAAAGTACTACTATTACAAAACCTAAAAACTTCTTCATAATATCACCTACTATAGCAAGTATATCACATATACATCTAAAAACAAAAAAAAGAAAGTCTTTATAACTCTCTAGAATTTATCAATGTCAATTTTAATATACTTATTATCATGCAATGCACTACTAGCTTGAACTAGGGTGCGAATAGCATTAGCAGTTCTTCCTTCTCTACCAATAACTCTACCCATATCACTTTCATCTACCATTACTTGAATAAGTATTACTCCTTCATCATCTGTAGGAAATTCTTTAACACTAACAGCATCAGTATTAATTACTAAAGACTTAACTATTTCTTCTGTTAATTCTATTACATTCATAATTAATTACCTTTCTTTTTAGAATCAGCAAATTTCTTCATGATTCCTTCTTTGCTTAGTAAATTTCTTACAGTATCAGTTGGAACTGCTCCTGTATTTAACCATTTTAAAGCAACTTCCTCATTGATTTTTACTTGTTCATCAAGTGGTTGATATGTTCCAATTAATTCTAGATATTGTCCATCTCTTGGACGACGTGAATCAGTAGCAACGATTCTATAAGTAGGTCTCTTTTTAGCACCCATTCTTGTTAATCTTAATTTTACTGCCATATTATCCCTCCATTTCTAATAACATAGATATTATAATAAATTTAAATAGTGTTGTCAACATTTTTTTGTTGACAACAAAAAACTGTTTTAAAACTTCTAAAAAATGATATAATAGTATAAGAATAGGAGGGATTGTAATGGCATCATCTATTATCCATATAGCTATAGCGAAAAAAGTTCTAGAAAAGGTTGAAGTAGATAATCGAAAAGATTATTTTCTAGGTGCAATTGCTCCTGATATAGCTAAACAAATAGGACTAAATAGAGATATATCTCACTTTGTAATCAATTCTAAAGAAGATGTTCCTAACGTAAATATCTTTATTAGAAGATATCCCTACTTCAAATATAATTCTTTTGATTTAGGTTATTATACCCATTTATATGCTGATAAAATTTGGTTTGATGAATTCCTACCTAATTTTATTCAAAATAGTTCTTTAAAACTATTAGATGGTACTATTGTTAATATGCCTCCTGGTGATATAACTCAAATGATCTATAATGACTATACTAATTTAAATATTAGAGTAATTGAAACTTATGATTTAGATTTGTCTTTATTCTATGAAGAATTTCAAGTGCCTGAAACGAATATAACTGAAATACCAGTGGATAAATTAGATATTCTAATTAATAAGATGGGAATTCTACTAGAAAATTCTAAAAAGGAAAAGACTTATACTTTAGATATGTATCTAATTAACGACTATATAGATAGAGTTTCCAAAGAAATAATTGAAGAATTAAAAAAATACTAGTTAACTAGTATTTTTTATTTAATAAACTATCAAAATAATCATTCAAGCTATCTTTTACATAATCAATCATTTGATTTACTTTATCTAATTTTTCTAAATATATATTATAAATAGGTATATCTTTTAATTCTGATTCATACTTATCTAATTCTTCTTTTATATTAGAATCATAATTACTTCTAATATATTTTTTTTGTAATTCTTTTACTTTGTTAATTAATTCTACTAATTCTTTATTAGAATCCATTTGTTTCTTTATTTTTAAACAGTCTTTATATTCAGAAGATTCTTTAATACATTCAATTACTTCGTCTAAACTCTTATATAGCTTTTCCATCTAAACTCCATGTCTTCGCAGATTCTATTTTAACATCTACGATATCTCCAAGGTTTAATTCACTATCACTAGTAAAATTAATTAATTTATTAGTTTCACTATATCCATAATACATATTTTTCTTATCACTAATACCTTCTACAAGTACTTTTAATACTTTTCCTTCTAGTTTTTTATTATTCTCCAAGAAGTATTTATTAACTACTTCATTTAAACGATATAGTCTCTCTTCTTTTTCCTTTAGAGTAGTATTATCTTTTAACTTACAAGCAGGTGTCCCTTTTCTTTCACTAAAGATAAAAGTAAAAGCATTATCATATTTACAATATTCTACTAGACTCATAGTCTCTTCAAAGTCTTCTTCAGTCTCTCCTGGGAATCCTACTATTATATCTGTAGAAATAGCTACACCTGGAACTGTTTCTTTTATTTTGTTAAATAGTTCTAAATAACTCTCTCTAGTATACCTTCTACCCATAAGTTTTAATACTTTACTTGATCCACTTTGTACTGGTAAATGAATACTAGGCATGATATTAGGATACTTTCCAATAACTTCAATCATCTTATCGTTAAAGTCCCATGGATGACTAGTCATAAATCTAATTCTAGGTATATCTTTCTTAGCTATTTCTTCTAATAGATCTCCTAAGTTATAGTCATCATATAAGTCCTTACCATAAGCATTAACATTTTGTCCTAAAAGAGTTACTTCTTTATAACCATCTTTTATTAATTCATCTATTTCTTTTAAGATATCTTCTTTCTTACGACTTCTCTCACGCCCTCTAGTATAAGGAACTATACAATAAGTACAGAACTTATCACAGCCATAAATAATATTAACATAAGCTTTATAACTGTTAGCTCTTACTACTGGTAATCCTTCATATAGATCACCTTCACGAGAATATACTTCTATTTGTTGCTTGTTCTCTTCGATAGCTTTATCTATTATTTCAGGTAATTGATGTAGATTATGAGTACCAAGTACAAAATTAACAAACTTATAATCTTTCATAATCTCTTCTACTACACTAACTTCTTGAGCCATACAACCACAAAGACCAATTATTAAGTCTTTCTTTTCAGCTTTAAAGTGTTTTAGTCTACCTAACATACCAAAAGCTTTATTATGGGCATTTTCACGTATACTACAAGTATTTAAAAGTACTAAGTCTGCATCTAGATAATCATCTACTTTTTTAAAACCAATGCTTTCTAATAAAGCTCCTATATTTTCACTATCATGTTCATTCATCTGACAACCATAAGTCTTAATAAAGTATGTTTTACCCTTATATTTATTTTTAATACTCTTATCTAATTTATAATCAAATCTTTTTAAATCTCTTTTATCACGAGTCTTAGCTTCTAAAAAATCTGGCAAATGCATAATATCACCCCATCCAACATACATATAATATCAAATTAATAAGAATTAGTAAATTAAAAAAGCAGATTGCTCTGCTTATTTATCCAATTCGGAAAGCTGGCGAAACTCCTCCAGCAGAATTTGCATTGTAGCTAAAATTATCTCCATAATACTGAACAATGAAGAAATATTTAGTACTATTGTAATTGGCCCAGCGCAACCACCAAGAAGAATTTGAGCCGTTTCTTCGCTTAATTGCTCCTGCATAATTACTTGTTGTTACATTTTGGGAACTATAATAATCTAATTGTCTTGTATTATTATAAGTTGTATCATAATAATCTATTCCACTATTTGTATTTCCATCTACATCTTGCCATACCTCATGACCTGATAATAAATATAGTTTATCTGTTGATGTGAAATTTGTCTCTCCACTTGTTGATCCATGTCCTGATACTACTGATGTATTTATTATTCCGTCTTTTAATTCGGATGGTAACGCATTATATATATCACTATTTACATATGTTCTCATTTCACTTGCTGGCCATCCTCCTACATTTGTATTTGTAAAATTCATATTGTGTGTTGTGATTGCATCTGCAAATTCCAACACAAATCCACAAGCTGTTTGTGAGAATCCTGTTGTAGAGCATTCAGATGGAGTTGATTTGTTTGCTATTCTTATAGTATGTGTTCCTAATGTTCCCATATCTACTGTCTTTGTATCTCCTACATCATAATTACTTGTATTTCCTGATTGTATTGCTGCTACTATTGTTGACCATGAATCATCTGCAAATGATACTGGATGTGGTACTGCAACTGCATCTTCTGTTGCTTGTCTATATGTTACTGTGAACTGTAATGTTAATGTTTGATTAGTTGCAGGTAATTGACTAGCACTTATATCAGTTCTATATTCTATTCTGATCTTGTATTTTTCGGTTGTATTGTGTAACAGTTGATGGTTTGGTTGTAATATTGCTCCATCACTATATGTTACTATATAGTTTAAATAATCTGGCAGTACAGTAATAGTCGCTCCATTCAACTTAGAATCTATTGTATCTATCATGGCATCTATATTACCACCGTTAATTGCATCTACAGTAAATTCATAATAATCTCCTGGTGTATTTAATGTTACAGAATAGTTAACCGTAGTCTGATTGCTTATCGTTGGGGTAGATGCACTTACACTACCATTTTTTACCTGGATATTTGCCCAATGTACATCCCAGTTAGCACTATTTATTTGAGCTGTACCATTAATATTTAAGTCACTATTAATATAAGCATATCCTAGACCTAGTCCCAGTATTAAAATAAATAAAAGAATTTTTATGTTATCTTTATCTATTATCATACCTATCCTCCTATGCTAAGTATATAATAAGTTAACTTTTTATTCAATGAAAAAGAGGCTTATGCCTCTACTAAACTATTATTAATAATATTATCAAGAATAACTGCTCTATTATTTAGAATGGTATTCTTAATAGCTTCCATATTATTTCTAATATATTTAATTAAATCTCTAAGTTCTTTATCTAAATCTTTCTTTTCTAAACTATCAACTATTATTTCTAAATTACTAATCTTAGAATATTTACCATATAGTTTATTACTAACAGTTATATTAAATAGATTTTTAAAAGAAAACATACTTATATTATTAAATCTTTTATCTTCTAGAATCTTGAATGCTAAGCAAGGGTAATTATTACGAAGAGCTAAATCCAAAGCAGTATCGCCATTATTATTCTTAATATTAGGTATATAATTACTTTTCTTAGTTAGATGTTCTGCTACTTTAACAGCCATAACTGAGTTATCACAAGATAAGACATGAGCAAATGTATTACCTTCAATATTTTGATTATTAACATTCCAATTCTTTTTCTTCATTAATTCTATTACTAAATCATACTGTTTAGCCTTAAGTAATCTAGTCATTACATCATTACCTACTACATCAAGTTGATTAATACTAACAATATTATTTAATAAAATATATTCTACATCACTATATTGCCCCTGTTTAATGTATGTAAAAATCAGGGATGGATCTTCCTTACAAGCATCAACTAATCGTTGTTTTTCATTTAACATTTAAAAACACCTCTTTTTTCCGTGACAGTTACTTATTCTATCAAAGGACCTATATAGTGTCAAACTAACACTAAATTATTAGCTATAAAAAATTCTTATTCTTAAATATTTGTTGATATTACTGGATATAAACAAAAGAAATACAAAAATTTCCTTTGTATTTCTTAATATTTAATATTTCAATTTAACCATTTTTCAATACTTAAACAGCCTTCATAAATATTTTTTATAGTAGTTTACTTCTTTTTAGAAATGTTATTTATATAGAAATTACTATGTTTAGACACTTCTCTTTCAAATGTCTTATAACCCTTTTCTTCTATTAAAGTTTTTCTATTACTAAACAAATTAGTACCTAAAGCTAATCTGTCACCTTCTATTTTTGCACCTAAACTAGCTAATGTCGTTGGATACATATCCATTGTACAAAAATCTCTATTTTTAATTCTACCTTCTGTAACAGCTGAATTAATAAATAAATTATAAATTCTACGTTTAGCTTTACCCGGATAAGCCCCTGCTTGCATACTAACATGATCTCCGGCAATTATAATTGTTGTATTCTCATAGAAAGGTTGTTTTTCAATCCATTTTATAAAATCTTTTATCTGATTCGCACTACAATAAACTGAGTTATAATAAGCACTTTTATATTTCTTAGGACAATCTTTTTCTAAATAACCATCAGTAAAATGTGTATTAGCAGTAAGCATAGTAAAGTTAAATGGTTGATCACTACTAGCTAAATTAGTTATTTCTTCTTTAGCATATTCAAATAATTTAGAATCTTCATAACCCCACCATACATAGTAATCTTCATCTATTTTTCCCTGTTCTTTAGCTGTATTATAATCAAATATTTCATAATTACCATGTTTTTCAAAGTATGGTCCACGATGACCAAAGTTCTTATCAGAACCAATCATATACATTTGTTTATAACCATTTTCTTTTAAAATATCTCCAAGAGTTACAGCTCCACTCATCATTGATGACTCTTCTGTATTAACTTTAAATGAATTTAATTTTAATGGTAGGCCAGCAGTCTGCGCAATCATTGCTCCTGTAGTCCAGGTAGTACCTGTAATGGTCATTGCTCCTCCAAATTTATTAGTATCAGAAAAGTTAATATTATTTTTAGTAATATCAGTGATCGGTTTTAATAAGTTATCTTTTGACTCCCCACCTAAATCTTTAGAAAAATAAGTGCTTTCTAGTGATTCCACATAAATATATATTAAATTTCTCTTTTGTTCTGGGAAAGTTACTTTAACTTTATTTGGATCTACATAATTCTCTTTAATGAAATTAGATTCTCTAAACTGATTCTTAGTATACTTAACAAATCCAATCTTATCTAGACACACATAAATTATAATAGTAGCTATTATTACTAAGATAGTTACTGTAATTGTATTAATCTTCTTAGAACTATGTTTCTTTTTTAATTTCTTAGTTATAAACACAATAATTACGAAAATAACAATTGAAACTAATAAAGCTACAAGAAAACTATCTGTTAAGTAAGTAGTTATAATTGAACTTTCAGCACTTTTAATTGGTGTTGTTAATTGAAATAATGTTTCATCAAATGTTATAAAAGCAAACTTATTAATAGCCCAACTAGTTGAAGTAACAGCTAAACTTAACAAGAAAACAAATATATAAGTTAAAATGTATTTAATTAAACTGTTTCTATTCATAAATTGCCTCCGTGCTAATTATACCATAAAAAAAGAAAGAGCACTATGGCTCTTTTATTTATTTTAATTTAGCTCCACATTTACTGCAGAATTCATCATCTGCTCCAACAGCAGCTCCACATTTAGGACAGAAAGCTCCTCCGGCTTGTGCTGGTTGTGCTCCTTGTAGTTGATCAACACTTGTTCCTTGATTGTTAAATGCACCAGCTACAGCACCTTGCATCATGCCTCCACTAGCCATTCCTACCATACCAACTCCCATCATGCCATTCATAGCACCATTTTCATTGTTTGCGGCATCAACAACAGCATCTCCAAAGCTTCCAGTAAGTTTTCCTTGTTGCATGTATGCATTTGAAGAAAGCTCGTATTGATCGATTTTCTTATTAGATTCATCATCAAGAGTAACACTTTCGATTACAAATCCTACTAGACTAATTCCACGATCACGAATTGGTTGATCGAATACTTTTTCATCCATTGCTTTTTTAATTTCATCAGTAGCACTTGGTAATTCAAGTACTGGAGTCTTATGTGCAGCAGTACCCAATTCATTAAGTACATTTTGGAAAGCTCCTACTACTTCACTTCTCATTTGTTCCAAAATTTCATCTTTTTTATACTCTTCAGCAGTACCAGCAATTTTACTCATAAATGTAGATGGATCACTGATTTTAAAAGTATATTTACCAAAACACTTGACATTTACTCTTAACGGAGTCAATTCTTTAGTCATTTGATTTGGAATTGGATGTGACCAATCTTGAAATGGTACTGGTGCAGGTGTTCCAAACTTATTATCAATAATCTCTTTTGCATTGATATAGAATACAGCTTGTTCTTTTGCAACTCCACCATTATAAGTGAAACGAGTCCACATTTCTTTAAATACTGGTCCAAATTGTCCAGCAAAGAAAGATGGTGATTGCGATTGATCAAAAGTATAAATTCCTTCTTCAGCAGTCGCATCTAAAACTTTACCATTTTCAAAGATAATTGCAATTTGCCCAGGAGCAACTTGAATAGCACTATCTTTTGAAATGATACCATTAGGTGTAGATACTTTTTTCATTAAAATATCATTACCTAAATCTTCGCATCTAATATACTCTTTCCATTGATCATGAAGAGTACTTGCTGTTGCTTGTACAGCAGCTTTAATTAAACCCATATTATCTCTCCTTCTTCTATAATTACATTATATAATACTTATCTATTTTTTTAAAGACTATTTTTTTATTGATTGTCTATCATATTAAAAAGATATATAATAATTATGGAGGTAGTTATGAAAGTAATTGTAGATGAAAACGAGATAGATATTACTGCTGAGATTGAAGAAGGAGAATTGGATTTTGATAATAATGAATATGCTGAAGTAAATAAAATAGATTTAGAAGATACTATAGAGTTTTCTACAGAAGAAATGGAAGATTTAAAGAATGACTAGAGAAGAAAAAATAAATCAATTTCTAAATCTCTTTAAAAGTCTTCTAGAACAACATCCAGATTATGAACTTACTTCTAAAACTATCTATCATTATCTAATATTTAGTGGTGTTAATAGTAGTGATAAATCAATAGATTTAAGTGATAAAGGTTCTTCTAAATATAATGAAGATAGTGTTTTTACTAATTGGAGACATAGTTTTCAAGATAATCCTAATATTGATGTATTTAGAACTCCTGATCATATGTACTTCTGTCAATTTGTTTCAAGCAATTATGATGTTACTATGAATAAAAACCATATTAAAGTATATATACCTTTAGATGGTGAACATATTGAAGATGGAGCTAAAATGATCTTTGAATATATTGCTGCTAATGATATGCCTCATGCATCTAAAATAGGTAAAAGAATTAGATTTGATGATATTGTAATAAGATTAACTGAACCTAGTGATGCACTTAAATTAATTAATTTTGTAAAACATAATAAATACCTGCAAGAAGGATTAATAGAACCTAGTCCATTTGCTGTTCAAAAAGATAATATTGCTGTAGTTTGTGATGGAAAAGAGTCTTATAATACTATATTATCTAAATTAATAACTAAATATCTTCTAACTTGTAGGAATGAAAATAGTCTAAACTTAGTTAGTTATCAAGATTTCTTTAACTTTGTAGCTTATTTATATGACACAGCATTTATTAAACATAATCTTAATGACTTACAAACAATATTTGATTTAAGTTCTAAAAATAAAGTAGAAAATATTGAACAAATAATTAATTTAATATTACTTAGTCAAGAATCAACTTTTGATTTTGATAACTTTATTAAGTATTATAGAAAGTGTTCTGATTATAAAGAAAATGCTAATGAGTTATTATTAAGCGCAGTAGAAATTATGACTAATAAATTTGGCGATTATGGTGCTGCGATTAGAAATATTGAAGGTTATATATATACTGGTAGAAAATCTTTAATTACTAGAGATCAAAATCTAAGAGATAGACTAGAAATATCTAATTTTAGATCTGCTCTCTTAGAAAAACTACAAGATATTGATTTAGCTACTTATATTGCTTATATTAATAATCAAACAATTAGATTTGAACCTAGAAGATATCATTAAAAAAATAGAAGTTATTTAACTTCTATTTTTTCTTTTCCGCCCATATATGGTTGTAATACCTTTGGTATCTTAATTGATCCATCTTCTTGGTAATTATTTTCTATTAAGGCAATTAACCCCCTTGGAGTAGCTACTACTGTATTATTTAACGTATGAAGATAATATGTTCCTTTATCTCCTTTAGTTCTAATACCTAAACGTCTAGCCTGAGCATCTCCTAAATTAGAACAACTAGCTACTTCAAAGTATTTTTGTTGTCTTGGACTCCATGCTTCTATATCACATGATTTAACTTTTAAATCAGCTAAGTCCCCACTACAGCATTCTAATTGTCTTACCGGTATATCCCAATTACGGAATATTTCAACAGTAAGTTTCCACATTTTTTCATACCAATTCATTGATTCTTCTGGCTCACAGATAACAATCATTTCTTGCTTTTCAAATTGATGAACACGATATAATCCTCTTTCTTCTAAACCATGAGATCCACCTTCTTTTCTAAAGCAAGGTGAATAACTAGTCATATTAACTGGTAATTCTTCTCTCTTTAAAATTTGATCTTTAAATTTACCAATCATACTATGTTCAGAAGTACCAATTAAGAATAAGTCTTCTCCTTCAATTTTATACATCATAGCTTCCATTTCAGGAAAAGACATAACTCCTGTGACTACATCAGCATGAATCATAAATGGTGGAATTGCGTAAGTAAAACCATGATCAATCATAAAATCTCTAGCATAGGCAATCATAGCTTCATGAAGTCTAGCAATATCTCCTAATAGATAATAAAAGCCTTCTCCGCTAGTTCTACCTGCTGCTTCTTTATCCATTCCTTTAACTTTAAGGATAATGTCTGCATGATATGGTATTTCATAACTAGGTACCACTGGTTCTCCAAACTTTTCTACTTCAACATTTTCACTATCATCTTTTCCTATTGGTACTGATGAATCCATTATTTGTGGTATAACTAACATCTTTTCTCTAACAGACTTTTGAATTTCAGGTAATTCTTCATCTATTTCTTTAATTCTAGTATCCATCTCTGCAATTTTCTTTTTAACATCTTCTGCTTCTTCTTTTTTACCATCTCTCATAAGTAAACCAATTGATTTACTAAGCTTGTTTTTCTCAGCTTTTAAATTATCTCCTTCAGTTTGTAGAGATCTAGCTTTTTCATCTAATTCTTTTACTTCATCTACTAATGGTAATTTTTCATCTTGAAATTTCTTCTTAATATTTTCTTTTACTAAATCACTATTCTCTCTTATTAATTTAATATCTATCATATAAACCTCCTAATTTTTCGTTATTGTTAATCTTACATATTCAACACTATCATTACTGTCCAAAGTAATTTTATAATTCTTAAAAACACCTTCTGGAGTTTTAACAGTACCTAATTCTATCTCTTCGGAACCATCTGGATTATTAATTTCTATTTTATATGTTAATTCTCCCTGCCAAATACATTGCATATTTTCTGGACATCTACTATCTCCAGTTGATAATAGTTTTACTTTTAATTCATCGTCTACTGTGACTGCTTTACCTTTAGGTATTATAAATGATTCATTAAATGAAACACTTTCTTTATAATTAATATCTGTAGTTTCATCCATCGAAGATGTAAATAAAGTAAGAGCTCCTATAAAGATTATAAGACTTACTACTAAACTAATTATTTTACCAGATCTCATTATTCCACCTCTTCAAAGCGATATTTTTGTTTAACATCTGGATATTTATTGCGATCGACCTCCGAGAGAAATTCATCCTTTGGTCTAACCCAAGTATCATTATCATGTTTATAAACAACTACTTCTTTTAGATTTTCAGAGTCTTTAGCTATCATAAGTACTTTTACTATTTTACCTTTAAAATGTTTGTATTTAGCACCTATTTTTATCTTTCTCATAATTCTTCCTCCAAACAAAAAAGAATGGTCCAAGGAGTGCCTAAGCACGGTACCATCCTTTTATTAACTTCATTTAGATAACGGCGTTGCCGTGGTTTATTAAACCCTCTATAGAGTAGATAAATAAGTCTTCTACATCGTTTCCACCAAACACGAATTCTCTTTGCTAGAAAGAACTTATTATTAGTTCTAATCACTGATTTATTTAATTATAGTAAATAATCGTTATATTTTCAAGTTATTATTTAATAATACAAACATTCTTATTTGAAATAATATCTAAAGTAGGATACTCAGTAACTATATCTTTTGTTACTTCTCCTTCAATAGTTTCTTTAAATCCATAACTACCATCACTCATACTTATATAGTATACTCTTGGTTTTTGAGTATTATCAATCTTAATATATGCTCCAATAGGATCTCTTAACATATAGAACGGTAAATGAACAATATCACTTACATCATTATATCTAAGATAATATATTCCCTCTGTACTATTATATTTAACATTGTCACATTCAATTCTATCTTCTTCTACCGCTTTCTTTACTGCTTTTATAGTTCTTTGACTAGCAAGTACAAAGTAAACATCACTAATTGATTGATGAGTTTTTCTAAGTTTACCCATATTACCCATTACAAGTAAAATAGCTGCGCCTAGTAATAATAATACTGCAGTAGTAAAGAAAATCTTCTTATTACGATAATCTTTTTCTAAAGAACGATCATCATTCGAACTAACATATGCTTTTCCTTCATATAAATGGTCAGAGAAACCAATAACTGGAATATAAATCAATGATAGTATCATAGTTATGAAAGCATTATAATTAAATCTATCTCCTATTTTATAAAACATAGCTAAAAGAAATAAGATTCCAACACCAGGTATAAGGGTGATTAATCCAACATATTTATTATGAAAAGCAATGTCTCCTAATTCCATAACATTATAAATAGGAACTAGTCCAGCCCACCATGGCTTATTACATTTCATAAAAATCAATTCAATTGAATAAATATATATGAAGAATACTGATAATAATAATACTGTCATAGGATATGTTGAAATAATCAATAAATCAAACGAATTAATACCAGTTAAATATGTAGCAATACCAGTAAGCAAAATAATACCTAAATATAAGAAATAAGTAACCATGAAAGCAAACTTTCTATTACCAGTATTACTTGCAATAGCAGTTTGGGTATTACCTTCATTAATAAGTGGCGTTTTTCCT
This sequence comes from Bacilli bacterium, assembly GCA_017432665.1. Lineage (GTDB taxonomy): Bacteria > Bacillota_I > Bacilli_A > RF39 > UBA660 > UBA3789. The sequence continues at coordinate 26,785 of JAFRIS010000007.1, read as the reverse complement.
GCTTTGTAACTATTAATAGATTGTTGAACAGCTTTCTTTAAGGCTTTATTTGATTCATTAGCTGTATTAATAGTACCACAACGCATACAGTATCTCGCATCCGCATACATCAATTCCCCACATTTAGGACATGGTATTTTAGGCTTTCTTTGTTCCATATTATCATCCTCACCCTTATTCTAACACATTTCAATAAAAAAGAAAATTATTTTATTTTGAAAGTATAAAATATATAATATAAGTAGTGGTGATAATATGAAAAAAATATTAATACTTTTATTGTCTTTACTAGTGTTAACAGGTTGTGTCCAAAAAAAAGAAGAAATTGTTAAAAAAGCACCAAAAAAGGAAATTGAGGAAATAGAAGTAAAAGATACTTATGAAGATTTAAATACTACTCCTATTGGAATTTATAAATTAGAAGGTAATAAGCTAACTAAGTTAACTGAAATAACTAAACACTTGAATGTTGAAGAAGATATTGATACTTTTCAAATATTCCTTTCTAATCAGAATAGTATTACTTTAAATGGTAACTTTGGAGAAGCATTTTATAATGAATGGAATAAATATAAGGATATTAAACAAGGTTTTAATATAAAGTATACTCTAAAAAACGGAGAAACTACTTCATATAATATTCTTTCTCCAAAAGAAACTTTTGATCATTGGGAATATTTAATGAATTACTTATATGATGATTATATCAACCGAGGAAAATCTTTTTATTCTCATTTAGAATCTTCTGATTATAACGATAAGTCTTTATTTACAGCCATTAAGATACAAGCAGCCTACAAGTGTAATGAAATTAAAAAAATTGAATTAATGGCATTTACGTATGATTCAGAAGATGATTTCTTAGATAATGAATACCGTGGTAATTCTTTTTCTAAATTAATTATTAATACAAATTAAAAGTTCTATTTCTAGAACTTTTTTTAATCTTTTAAATACCAAGTAGTAGCAATCTCATGTACATCTATTTCTTTACCATCTTTATATGTATGAAGATATGACTTATATCCTCTTCTACCTATTTGAGTTGAAGAAGTACGATATTCCTTACCTTCTTTAGCATTACTATTAGACCAGAATTCTACATGAGCTTCTCCATTCATAGGATATGCTTTTATATAGATAGGATACTTATAAGTATTCTTAAATTGCATATCAACACACCAACCACTAGAATAACTAGCCACAGTAGCATCTAAACCACCTGCGACATATAAACTCTTCTTATCATGAGGATATCTCTTAACTATTTCTAATCCTCCTAATAAAGCAGCATTATAAGTTGTGGTAGCTATCTGACATACTCCGTTACCAACAAATTCATAATAGAATACATATCCAGATTTATTAAATGGTCCTGCCTTATCACAGTAAGAAAATACTTGTCCTGGCTCCACTACAGTTCCATTAATATAACCTAAAGCGGTAGCAAGATTTATATTTCTTAAATAAGTATTAGGCATAAATTCTGTTACAAAAGCAGAAGTCATAGTATCAATAGTAGCATAACTATCATTACCATAAGCTTTAGTAGTTTCACCTACTAAATTAACTACTATACCATCACGATATTCAGTATTAATATTCTTATTTATTTCTTCAATACTCTTATTTACATCTAGTTTATAACCATCAACGCCTTTAACATAGGACACTTTTCCAACAGTTTCAAAATGTCCATTAACAGGATTTCTATCAACTTTTGCTTTTAAAGAATTAATAGCCTCTGTTAATTTACCAACATCAGAATTATAAATATATTTAAAGTTCATTTTTCTATTACGATGAATAGCCATTAGTTTACCACTATAACCCAACCCATCTTGATATTGCTTAATTTGATCAAGAGTTTTATCAGGATCAATACTTAAACCAATATCTCTAATAAGATATTCATATTCACTATCATTAACTTTAAATTTAACTACTTTAGTTAAGTCATTATCGTTATAATACTTTATTCTTTCTTTAGCTTGTTTATATGTATAATCTGATAATTCTAAGTCTTCTACATATATATTAGGTAATATCTTATTATTATATTGCCTAATAGTTTGAATATTTAAAACTACCAGAGATATATAAGATACTATAAGAACAACTAATATTAAAACTAAAATAATTAGCTTTTCTTTATTACTAATCCTTTTCAACATCCTTATCAACTACTTTACTTAATAAATTCCACAATGCTTCATTACCATGCATATTTAAATCTAAACCATTTTCAGTATATTCATCATTTAGTTTATCATCAACCGCAAGTTCTCTAAATACATCGATATATCCAACCTTTTTATCATTAGCTAGTTCTTTTATCATTCCATTTAATTCAATGATTCTTTCATTATTAATACCTTCACTAACTAAATCTGGATTATCAGTACTAATCGGATACAATGATTCAACATATATTTTCGCAGAAGTTCTATTCTTTTTAATTCCATCTATAATTTCACTAAGATTTGTGATAATTTCTGTATTCTCTAAACCTCTATTCAAATCGTTCATTCCTAGTTCAATAAATACTTTTGAAGGATTATGACGATAAATATTATCAATACTATCTAAAACATCTCTAGTAATATAACCATTATCTGAAATTTTAGTATAATGAAAATCCAATTCATCAAAATTAAGATTATTAGTATGATAATCACCTACAAATAAATAATTATCATCAGCTACTTTAATAATCTTTTCTTCAGTAACCGTCTTTGTTTTAGGTTTAGTATTATTAGTACTATGTTTCATAAGCCCTAAAACAGCGAATACTAATAGTACTATAAAAGCTACCATTAATATAACATTACGAAGAATTGATAAATCTATACTTTTCTTTTTAACTGGTTTACTATTAAGAATTTTCTTTCTGCTTTGAGCATCTACTCTTCCTTCTAAAAAACTAGTATCTAATGAAGAAGTATCTTCTAGTCTTTCTTTATCTATTCTTATTCTAGTAGTACTCTCAAGCTTCTCTGTTCTAGTTGTCCTTTTTGCTTTCTTTGTAGATTTAGTTGGAGCCTTGCTAGATATATTATAAGGTTTCTTAGCCATATCATCATCTTCTTTCATATACAAAAGTATTATATCAAAAATACCTTTGTTTAAAAAGACCATAACAGAAAATATTTTAATTATTTCCTGACACTTAGATATGTAAAGTAAATTACTTTTATAAGTAAAAAGAAGGTTTTTAATGCTATGATATAGTTAGGTGATTATATGGCTACTAGAGTAAAAAGAAAAGTACGTATCAAAAAGAAAAATTTCGCAGTTTTTCTTGCTTTTATCATGTTCTTTGCTTTTTCTCTATATGAAATAGGCTTTGTTATTTATAAAGTAATAACGACCACTCCTAGAGAGCCAGAAATAGAAGTTAGAAAGCCTAAGAAAAACACTGTTAAAGAAGAAATACCTGAGTATGATAAAAAATTAAAGAAATTAAATAATGTCAATCAAAAAGTATCTTACTTTTGGCCAGAAAATATAGATAGATATATAAAGTATAAAGAAAAAAATAAAAAGATGGATGATATCCAAATAGTTAAGAATGTTAATATGAACTTGGATTTAACTCCATATGAAGATACTTTTAAAGCCTTATACCTGGAAAAACCTAATGTATTAGTTAATAAATACTATTATCTAGCAGAAGATTATATACCAGCAAACTTAGAAAAAATTAGTGTTAGATACGCTTTATCTGGTGCGAGAATGGTAAGTTATGCTAAAAATGCTTTTGAAGATTTAGCTAGTGATGCTCAAAAGGAAGACTTAAACATTGTAGCCATGTCCGCTTATAGAAGTTATGACTATCAAATAAATCTCTATAATAGATATAAAAATCAAGATGGTATGGAGGCAGCTGATTCTTATTCAGGTAGACCAGGGCACTCTGAGCATCAAACTGGTTTAGCGGTTGACGTCTACAATGAAATAGAAAACTATACTGACTTTGAAGAAACTGAAGAATTTAGCTGGATGCAAGAAAATGCTTATAAATATGGTTTTATATTAAGATTCCCAAAAGATAAAGAACATGAAACAGGATATATCTATGAATCATGGCATTACCGTTATGTAGGTAAGAAAATAGCTAAATACATTCATGAACATGACATAAGTTTAGAAGAATACATCGCGACACATTAAAAGAGATACTAATCGTATCTCTTTTTAAAAAACTTATATAAGTGATAAAAGCCCGTGAATAAAGCCCATATCAACAATATCAAATTACTTATTTGTACTAATGAAAGAATTATTTCATTCTGATATAGTACCGCTACATTTACTAAGTCTACTGCATCATAAGTAGCTAAAGCTATGAAAGCCATAAAGAAGAAGTATAATAAACTAAAGAATGAATAATTAACTATCTTCTTAAAATGTGTTAGTTTCTTACTAAACAGCGTATATAATATCATTACTGTTACAAATACTATTATAAAGAAATAAACTATTGTTGATGGGAAATATACATAATTCATAATGGCTTTTACAAAGGAATTAACACAAGTTTTAACATAAGTACTATAACTTATTACTATACCAACAATAAAACCTATATAAACCCCTATTGCAATCATTTGAACAAGTTCATTGTCTTTTCTTAAATTAACAATCAAAATCACAAATAAAAGAAGACTTAATATGAACATCTCAATAGAAAGAAAAGAAGAAAAAATATACTTAAATATTATTCCTAATTTCCCAATCAACGATAAGTTCATATAATCACCTTCTTCTAGCCAACAAGTTCTGCAATATAAACAGATTGAGTATTAGGATCATTTTTAGTACAAGTAATCATCGTTAATGATGTCTTATTTTTATTTCTTCGTATAGTAACAACACCATTTTTCTTTACCTTATAAATGTTTACTAATTTATACTGATACTTTCTTCCTTTATAAGTAACATAAGCAGTATCTCCTACATTTAAGCGATGCAGATAAGCAAAATATGAAATATATGCATCACCTGAATGAGCCATTAATATTAAATTACCATTGACAACATCTGGTAACGTAGATCCGCTTACCATTGTTACATTATACTCAATATTATTATATCGATTTCCTACGTTATAAAAACCCCTCTTTAAGCTTATCTTAGGTATTTCTAATACACCAAGATACTTACTATAATCTACTACATAGTTTTGTTTTGCTGCTTGCTTTTGTCCCTTTTTGTTTTCTGTGTTTGCACCAGGAGTATTATTAGTGACTTCATCTTCTGTAATGTTTTTAGGAAGATCTTTATCCATCATTGATATCTTCATTTCAGAATATACTTCATCTCGCATTTTCTCTAAGTAATTCCAAAATAAGGCAACTACTCCTATAAAAATAAATAAAGAGCCAACTAGTAAAGTATGGCTCTTTTTAATCTTACTGTTTACTTGTAACAGGTTTTGTATTCGCATAAACGATACCAACACCACAAAGCAATACTATTAAACCAATAAAGTAAATTGTCTGTGCAGCATTCATTCCTGTATCAGGAGATCCTACTATTTCAAATGGTCTTCCACTAGTAGCTTCATGCTCTCCTTGTTCTAATGAAATAACTTTTTGATGATCATCTTCAGCGGCATATAAAGCTATTTGTGTTTTTGGGAAATATCCTTTTACACTAACATTTACCTTTTGAACTTTTTCAGTTACTTTATTAGCAGGAATGCTTAGGAAGAATTTTGTACCTGCTGGAATATTAGTAAGTGACATTTCATTTCCACTTGCATCAACAACTTTTACACCATCAATACCAGTAACACCAGTAATATCAAATCTTTTTACATTAGTTGGATGTCCAGTGACTGTAATAGCTTCTGTACGGAAATATTTACCATCTGATGATTTTGATACAGCATCTTTAGAATCAACAGTTACTGTGTATGAAGGAGTTGAACTAGAAGCACCTTCAGCAGCAGTAACTAAACTTTCAATTTTTGAATAAACTCCTGAAATTTGAACAGGGTCAACATCATCTGAAGTACCTGTATATTGAGCTCCTCCTGTAAGAGCAAATGTATCTGCATTTTTTAATGCTGATAATGAATCATTTCCAGTTGCAGGAATAGCGTTATGTGCTTGATCATAATGTTTACTTGCATATAACCAAATAGCTGCTTGTGTAGCCCAAATTTCTACGAAATCAGGAGCACCTCCACCAACAATTTTTACACCACTTGGATAACTATGTTCTAAGATATAAACTAATCCAGCATCATTCAATACACTTTCTCTAGTATAACGAATTGCATTATCTGCACTAACAGATTTTTGAATACAGAATATTCTATTTGCATCACTTGCAGTATTTGCATAATAGAATGGTACATAGAAGAATTCTGAACTTCCTGCACGAGTAGCAGAAACACCAGCCCAGTCATCATCATCTGTATCTCTCAATACCATTGTAAATTCATCAGTAGGTGCAGCATAACTAACTGCTTCTTTTTGCTTACTCATTAAACCAAAAGAGGCAACTGAGAATAATGCAAATGCAGCTACTATAACTGTTAATGCTACTGAGAAATCAACACTAGCTTTTAATCCTTTCTTTTGTTTACGACTTTGTTCTTGTTGTGAATCTTGCATGTATAATTTTTCCATTTAAATCACCTAACCTTACACTTATATTATATCAACATTTATTCTAAAATCAAACATTTTTTTACTCAATGGTAAAAATATCATCAATATTAACATCTAGAGTGTCATTCTTTACATATAATGTCATCAAAATGTCTCCTTTTTTTACAGAATCCCCTACTAATTTATTAAGTTTTATTCCTACCGAATGATCTATTCTATCATTCTTCTTTAATTTGCCCGCTCCTAAAGCTAAAGCAAGTTTTCCTAATTCCAAAGCATTAATCTTCTTAATTTCACCATTTTCTTCTGATTTAATACTAATAGTTTTATCACTAATTTTAATTCCTTTTATATTTCCTTTTTGATATTCAACTAATTCTTTAAATTTCTTCAGAGCTTTTCCATTATCAATACTTTCAATTACTAGTTTCTTAGCATCTTCGTTAGGAATTTCTTTTCCCATACTAACCATCTCAGTAGCTAAATCGATACATAAACTATATAAGTTGTTGGAATCCTCTTTTCCTTTTAAGACTTCTATAGCTTCTTCTACTTCTATAGCATTACCAATGCATCTTCCAAGAGGAACATTCATATCACTAATAATAGTTCTTACTTCTCTACCATAAACTTCCCCTATTTTTTTCATTAAACTACTAAGTTCCTTTGCTTCTTCTTTTGTTTTTAGTAATGCTCCACTACCATATTTAACATCAATTAATATTTTATCAGCACCACTAGCTATCTTTTTACTCATAATACTAGAAGCAATTAATGGTATTGAAGATACCGTCGCAGTAACATCTCTCAATGCATAAATAACTTTATCCATTGGAACTAAATCCTTAGTCTGACCAGTTAAAACTATTCCAATATCCATTACTTGTTGTCTAATATCACTTTCTTTTAAATTAATCTTAAACCCAGGAATACTTTCTATCTTATCAATAGTACCACCAGTATAACCTAAACCTCTACCGCTCATCTTAATAACTGGTATACCTAAAGAAGCTACTATTGGTGCTATTATTAAAGTCGTTTTATCCCCAATACCTCCAGTAGAATGTTTATCTACCTTGATACCTTCTATATCAGAAAAATCTAGAATATCCCCACTATCAATGAAAATCTTAGTAAGAGAAAATGTCTCTTCATCAGTCATCCCATTAATACAAATAGCCATTAATAAACTGGACATTTGATAATCTGTTATCTGTCCATCTAAATAACCATTAAAGAAATAATCAATCTCTTTATAACTTAGTTCTTTTCCTAATCTCTTTTTATTAATTATATCTAATATCATACTAATTCCTTTCTAAATTGATCAGATTCTCTCTTTATAAAACCACTCTTTTCATATAATTTATGCGCTGCTTTTCTTTGATATCCACAAGTTAATTGAAGATACATTGTTTCTTCTTCTCTTGCTATTTTTTCAGCTTCTTCAAGTAGTTTTTTGCCAACACCCATTCCTCTATAATCTGATAATACTGATACATAATCTATTAAATAATAATTTTTGTTTTTTATTGGATTTAACACCTTAGTCATTAATAGATAACCAACCACTTTATCATCTACAGTAGCTACTAATTCATGAAATTCTTTCGCATTAAAATTAGTTTTTTCTGTTGAAAAAGCTTCTTTTAAAATAACGTTCACTTCATCTAAATCTGTTTCTAGATAATCTCTAACTGTCATAGTCACATTATCACCTATCCTAATTAGATTATATCACAATAAAAAAAATAAAAGTAGGTATGATTCTACTTTTATTTATGATGTCTCTTCTTTTCTTCTTCTGTTAATCCGTAAACTAGGTCTCCACTTCTGATTAATTCATCTCTTTTTGGAGTATATCCTAATTTACCCCAACTAGCCAAGTCATCACCTATAGTTGGATTCTTAATATAATCATCAAGACAAGCATTAATAGTAAACATTGCATGTTTTAATACTTCTAAATATTCCTTATCAGTAATTCTATCAAAAATAGTTACCTCATAATAATTAAAAGCCCCAATTGATAATCCTTTTCTAGTAAGAAAATCTTCTAAACTTTCTACTCCCATCTCTTTTATATGTAGATAAGCTTCATATAAACGATCATAATAATTTTTGTTTTGTTCCATAATTTGATATGTTCTAATATCATTTACTACTGTTTTAGCAAATTCTGTATCAAGCATACTATCAACTCCTTGGCGGTTATAATAACATAAAACTCCCAAAAAGAAAAGCAGATTATTCATCTGCTTCTTTTTCTTCTTTAGTATGGCTAGATAAAAATGTTACTTTTTCAGCAATTATTTCCATCACTGTTTCTTTTTGCCCCTCTTTATCTTCTATGATTCTAGTTTGAATCCTACCTTTTATTCCTACTATATCTCCTTTCTCACAATACTCACTGGTGTTATTCGCAATATGATCAAAGGCTACACAATCAATGAAATCTGTGTCATAAGTTCCGTCACTATTTTTAAAGCTTCTTGGGATGGCTAGGGGTATAGTAGCTACTTTATTACCTTTGTCTGATTTATTTACTGTGATATTACGAGTTAATCTACCAACAAGTACTATTTGATTAAGCATGGATCACCTCCTCTCATGCGTGTATATTACGATAATAATTATTAAGAAACAAATCGCACTTTTTAAAAATTCGAATAGAAAGACAAACAAAAAAAGATAATTCCTTTAACGAATTATCTCTTTCTAATAATCAGTCTATTTAAATATCTAACATTATTACTCTTTAACTTTTTGTTTAGCAGGATGAATTATTTCACCTACAATATCTTCAAATTGTCCTTCACCATGTGTATATGGTGTGATAAGTTTCTTAGCAAATTCAATAGGATCAACATCTTTAACAATAACTTCTTCATCAGGAATTATTCCAGCTTTTTCATAATCATCTAACTCTAAAAATTCAAGATTATAATCCAAGTCTCTAACAAAGTTATAAGCATCTTTATCATAATATCTAATTGTAGCGAAATCATCATTTTCTTTCTTATTTATCAAATAATAGTCTTTGTTTTTTCTAGATTGCTGATCAGTAGAGCTTTCTCTTATAACATATATTCCTACTTGGTTTTTTGGATTTTGAGTCACTTCAAAAAATAATCCTGATACTCTATAGATGAAAAAGAAATCTTTTGGATCTTTAGACATTTCCAAGTCAAAAGTATCATCTATGCCTGGTAATTTACCACTAAAAACATATGTATCTCCCTTTTTACGTTCAAGTTCCTCTTCTAAATCATCTTGAGCTATTCTAACTCCTGAAAGAATTTTACTTACAATTTCATATTGTTCTTTCTCAATCATACCATTAGCAAATAAATGCATGGCAATATCGTATTTCATATATACCCTCCTAATTTAATTTTAATCATAAAAAAAACGATTGTCAATTCAATCGTTCTATAATTACTTATTACTATATTGTCCATTATTAAAGTTAGTCACTTTATCTAATTCTTCATCAAAAGAACTAATATTAGTTTTAGCTGGTCTTATAAGATTAGAAGCTAAATCTATTATATTTTCTTCTTCAATTACGCCTTCTCTATCTGGAGATAATCCACATTGTAGACAGTCTTTTGTATCAAGACGATTATTAATTAAATCATCTAAAACATTTTTATCAACGGATTCAATTATTATTTTAGTAGCTTCTTTGTCATAAAAAGCAACTTTAATTTGATCTTCATCAAAGTCCTTATCAAGTATATAAGTTCCTGCAAGATCAAATCCATCAGCTATGAATTCATTAATATGTAATTTCATTTGTCCCAATTTATTTACTGTAATTGATAAAAACAAAGTAAATTTGGTATAGATTAAAGTAAACTTTTCATCAACAACTCTTTTTATTTCAAAAGTACCATTATCAGTAAAGCCCAAAAACTCTTTATAATAATCACTTATCTTTGTTAAATCGCCTCTTTCAAGATCATCTTTTGAAAGTTTTACTCCTTCAAGTACTTTACTTACTAATTCGAATTCTTCTTGTTTAATAATTCCTGCATTTAATAGCTGCATTGCTATATCGTATTTCATATATACCCTCCTAAATTAATTCTAATTCTTAAAAAAACGATTGTCAATTCAATCGTCTTATAAATTTCTTTTTATTAATTGATTTAATTCTACTGCATATTCCATTGGTAATTCTTCTCTAAATTTCTCAATAAATCCTAATATTATTAAATCCATTGCTCTTTCATGAGAAATACCTCTACTCATTAAGTAGAATAAATTATCTTCATTTATCTTAGATACAGTAGCTTCATGTTCTAAAGTACTATTCTTATTAAAGCAGCAATTAGTAGGAATAGTATCACTCTTAGATAATTTATCTAGAATTAAAGTATCACATTTAACGCTTGCTTCACTATTTTCTGATTTAGGATTAATTAATACTTTACCTCGATAAGTAGCATTACCACCATTTCGAGCAATACTCTTAGAAATAATATTACTTTTAGTATTCTTACCTAAATGTATCATTCTAGCCCCTGTATCTTGTATTTGACCACTACCAGCAACACTAATAGTAATACAAGTACCAGTAGAATTATTCCCTTTTAAGATACATGCCGGATACTTCATAGTAACTTTAGATCCAATATTACCATCAATCCATTCCATAGTACCATTCTCATCTACTAAAGCTCTTTTAGTAACTAGATTATAAACATTATTAGCCCAGTTTTGTACTGTTGAATAACGACATTTACTATTCTTACCAACATATATTTCTACTACAGCAGCATGTAGACTAGATTCACTATAAGTAGGAGCAGTACATCCTTCTATATAGTGTAAATCACTATTATCATCAACTATTATCAAAGTTCTTTCAAATTGTCCCATATTACGACTATTAATTCTAAAGTAACTTTGAAGAGGTCTATCTAATTTAGTATTAGGTGGTATATAGATAAAACTTCCTCCTGAGAATACTGCACCATTTAAAGCAGCAAACTTGTTATCAGCATTACTTACTATCTTTCCAAAATACTTTTTAACAAGCTCTGGGTATTTTCTCATCGCATCTTCAATTGAAGTAAAGATTACTTTCTTATCTTCAATTTCTTTTAACATCGAATGATAGATTACCTCACTTTCATATTGGACACCCATACCTCCCATATGAATCTCTGCTTCTCTAACGCCTACTGAATCTAAATCATCGACAATTGGTTTTAAAACATTATTCCAATCACTCATAATCTTATCATCTTGAAGATTATTCTTATAATAAATAATCTTTTCAAAATCTAAGTCTATTTTAGGTCCAAATTTAGGCATTTCAAGATCTATAAACTTCTTGTAACTATCAAGTCGATATTTCTTTACCCATTCTTCTTCACCTTTTATAGAAGAAATTGTCTTAATTTTATCATTACTTAATCCAATTACTTCCATTTAACCACCTCTAGTCTATTTAGCCTTTACTAAAGTTTTTTCTTCTTCCTCTAAAAACATATCTAATTTCATTTTTTTAGCACAGTCTTTTTCCATTTGTACATATCTATATAATAAATCTCTAGGCTTACATCCTTCTTTACCAATAGTTATTCTATCAACAAAGAACTTATCAGCCTTAAACATATAGTCTTCTAAATCTTTTATAGTAACTGTATCTTTATCAAAGATATCTTCTGGTTTTTCATAGTCAATTACATAACATTTACCATCTTTTACTTCTCCATATGCAATTTCTATTTTATTTCCATGCGGTTCACCATTAATGGTGTAACTCGAATAGCATGTTCTACTATACACTGGTAACCCTTCTAGTGGATTAAATGGATTTATATAAACTCCATTAACATCCACTAAAAAAGCATAACCTTTCTGATCTTTCTCTGGTATATATGTCAAATTCAATGCTGTATTAAAACATCTTATTTCTCCTATATATAAATTTTTAACACTAATTTCTGTATTTTTCATTTAAATTCCCCCCAACAAATACAGTTATTTTAACTCTTCTAACATTTTATCTACTGCAACACTAGGTATTAATGCACAGTTTTTACGATTAGGTTGTATATTATCATATACATTTAATTCCCCTAATAGTTCTTTATCATATTCTTTTTCATTAATCATGTTTTGATAATTAAGAAGTATCTTTCTTACTTCATCTATCTTTTTACCAATTAATGATCTAATCATTATTGAAGTAGCACTGGTGCTAATTGCACAAGCTTCTCCATCAAATCTAATATCTTTAATAGTATCATCTTCTATTTTCATCATAAAGTTCAAGTCATCAATGCAACTCTCACTATTAGTACGAGTCTTTAAATAACTATCATCTTCTATTAATCCTCTATTCATAGGATCATTATAATTATCTAGTATTATTTCTCTTCTAAAATTCTCATCCATATGATCACCTATATAATTACCTTAAAGATATCTTTATTATTCTTTAATGCTTTTACTAATATATCAATATCTTCTTTATTATTATAGAAGTAGATACTTACTCTTACAGTATTCTTAACACCTATCTCATCTTTTAATAACTTAGTACAATGATTACCTGCTCTAACAGCAATATTATAATGATTTAAATAAACAGCTGTATCTTGAGCAAATACTCCATCAATATTAAAAGCTAGGATTCCACTGTTACTATTCTTATTATAAATAATTAAATTATCTATAGCTTTAACTTGTTCAAGCAAATATTTCTTTAGTTCAACTTCATATTTATGAATTTTATCAATTCCAAGATTCATTAAATACTTAATAGTTTCTCCTAAACCAATTACTTCAGCAATTGGTGGTGTCCCTGCTTCAAACTTAGTTGGAACTTCTTTTAATTCATATGAACCATCTTCTTCGAAGTAATTATTCATTCCTCCTCCTAAGAATATTGGATCCATATCTTCTAATAGTTCTTTCCTACCAACAAGTATACCTATTCCAGTAGGTCCACACATCTTATGACCAGAAAAACTTAAGAAATCAATATTACTATCTTTAAAATCTACTTTCATATGAGGAACACTTTGTGCTCCATCAACATTAAATAAAATATTCTTTTCCTTACAGAATTTACCAATACTTTTAATATCTCTTACATCACCAATAACATTACTTACATGAGCAAGACTTATTACTTTAGTTTTCTTAGTAACGCATTTCCTTATATTATCAAGCGTTAATTCATAATTCTTATCCAATGGAACATATTTAATTACTATTCCTATTTCTTCACTTAACTTAATCCATGGAAGAACATTAGATGCATGTTCTCCTTTATTTAGTAATACTTCATCACCTTTCTTTAGATGCTTTCTCATATAACCAAATACAACCATGTTAAGTGACATAGTAGTTCCACTAGTATAAATAACTTCATGGTAATCACAATTAACAAATTCTCTTACAATTTCTCTTACATTGTCATATAGTTCATTAGTCTTAGTAGCTAAATCATAGTCTCCTCGATGAATATTCGCAGTATGTTCTAAGTAATACTTATTCATCTTATCTATTACTACTTTAGGTTTTAAAGTAGTAGCTCCATTATCTAAATAAACTATATCTTTCTTTAACAGAGGAAAATCTTCACGATTCATTTAATCACCCCTATATCTTGTCTATTTCTTTTACAAACTCATCTATTTTATTAAGATCAATACTATCGCTATTAATTAAGAAACTCTCTAATAATAGTCTAGTCGCATCTTCTCTATTAATGCCTCTACTCATTAAATAAAATATCTTTTCTTCACTAAACTTACCAATATAAGCACTATGATTACTATCTACATCATAATTATCTATTAATAGATTAGGCCAAATAGTACTTTTACCATCTCTTATATTAATAATTTGATTATCTTGATTACAAATACATTTGGCACTCTTCTTAGGTATAATACCATCTACATAGTAAGTTAATTTATTATTTTTAACATTAACTCCATGATTATATAATTCACTATGAGTATTACCTACTTTATGATTAACTTTAATATTAAACTCATTATCATCATAATTAATATTATTATAGTAATAATATAAGTTAACTCCTTCAGTAATTAAATCAATAGTTACTTTAGAACTACTATTAATAGAAAAATGATAAATAATAGTATCTTCATCTATCTTATATTTATAATCTTTATTTTTAGTATCTATTACATATAATACTTTACTCATCTTGTCCATCCTTAATACCAGTATAACCTTCTTTTTCTATTTCTAAAGCTAAACTGATATCACCACTTTTTCTGATTTTTCCATCTTTTAGGATATGAACATAATCAGGTTTTAAATACTCTAATATTCTAGGATAATGAGTAATTATTAATAAAGAAGCATCTTTATTCTCTTTCATATAATCTCTAATATTATCACAGACTATTCTTAAACTATCTACATCTAGTCCAGAATCTATTTCATCTAAGATAATATATTTTGGTTTTAAGACTTTTAACTGAAGAACTTCATTCTTTTTCTTTTCTCCTCCACTAAAACCCATATTAAGAGATCTATGTAACATATTAGTGTCTAATTTTACTTCTTTCATAGATTTCTCTACTTCAGTAATAAAACTATATAAATTAACTTTTTCACCTGTTTTAGACATAAGAGCTGTCCTTAAGAATTCACTATTACTTACTCCTTCTATTACAGTAGGATCTTGCATACATAGAAATAATCCTTGTTTAGCTCTTTCATCTACAGACAAATCTAAAATACTCTTTTTATCTATTAAAATATCACCTTTAGTAATTTGATATTTATAATGACCCATAATTGCTTTAGCTAAAGAACTTTTTCCAGTTCCATTAGGTCCCATAATTACATGAGTTTCTCCCTCTTTAATTTTAAGAGATAAACCATTTAATATATCTAAATCACTATCAGTAATTGAACAATAAATATTTTTAATTTCTAGCACATTACCACCTCTTCGTCAAAAACCACTCTTATTTTACCACAAATTTCATTATAATACAAAAAAACCAACTATTTTAGTTGGTTTTAATTACTAAGCTATCATTCTAAAATTATTTTCATCATCGAAGTCATATTTTGGTTCATCACCATTTAATAATCTCTTAGCTTCTTTTAACATATCTAATAATTTATCTTTATCTTCTAATTGAGATTTCAAATTATGATTTTCTTCAGCTAAAGTAGTAGCAGCTCTTTTATAATAACTACTTACTTCTTCCAATCTAGTATTATCTCTACTAAGATCAGTTACTTTATCTTCTAGGTCTTTAGATTTCTTAACAATAACTTTATTAAGATCTCTTTGATCAGCAACTTGACTCTTTAATTTAGATATTTCTCTATCACGATCTCTTATACCATTAATTAGTTCTTCTAAAATAACTGTTCCTTCAGCAATATCACTATCATTGAAATGATTTTCTTCAGTCAAATTATCAAAATTCTCATAATCATCAATAGAATCAACTTTTACTTGATTAAGACTATAAGACTCTTCCTCTTCATCTTGCGGAATATTTAAATCCACTTCTTGTTGTGCCTCTTCTACTGCTTCTTCTGCAGGAACTTCTTCAGATACAACTTCTTCTTGTACTTCATCACTTTGAACAGCTTCCCCTACAGTTTCAGATGTTTCTTCTGCAGGAGTTTCTTCATTAATACTCTCTTCTGGAGTAAAGTTAACTAAGTTATTAACCTCATTATTAAAGGCATCTTCTACAACATTTTCTTCTACTTTAACTTCACTAACATCAACAGGTTCAGTAGTTTCTTCAGATACAACCTCTTCTTGTGTTTCTTCAACCACTTCTTGTTCTTTTACTGGTAATGTAACAACTTCCATTTCAGGATTATTCTTGCTTAAAAATAATTTATTATCGTTCATTCCAATAAAACTATAGTATTCTCCATTTACCATATTATTACCATTTATATCATAAATAGTAGCTTCTGAGAATAAATCATTAAATATGAATCTACCTCCAGCTCCCATACTACTGTTTACTTTTTCTTTAATAGTATTAGCTGCAGAAACTAATCTAGTAGCTTCTTGTGGTTGACTTCTATCGTTAATGGCATTTATAACATTTTCGCTAACTGGTTTATCTGGTTCAACTAAAAGAAGATCTTCAGTAATGTTTTTAATTCTTCTATTATTGAATGGTATTATTTCTTGTCCTTCTTGATCTACCACACCAATCATAGCTTCATCTTCTGGACTATTCGCATTAATCGCAACTTTTAAATTAGTTGTGGCTATAATATTACCATTGTTAAGTCTTTCTTTACCTTCATTTAAAAAGAAATATTTAACATTTCCAGTTTCTTTGTCAACATCAAAATAAACAACTCTATAGTCGTCTCTTCCTTGATATTTAACGTTATTCATCTTTTCTTCTAATGCCATAGAAACACCACCAATGCAATACTTTAATCTACTACTAAATATATCACAAATCAAAATTCAAAACAACCTTTTTTATAAAAATAAACAAAATTGCATTATCTTAAATTATGAGATAAAATAAATTTGGTGATAAAATGCAAAAACAAAGAAGATTATTATTCGCAAGAAATGTATTTTTATTCATAATATTCGTCTGTTTTGGTGTAATAATAGTAACTGAAAAAGCATCCGGACTATTAATACCCCGAGTAAAAACAAAGATGGAAGACTATTTAAGTTCAAATTATGCCGAAATACAAGACACGTTAAAAACAGACACTGTTACTTATGATAAAACTATTTATAAAATGAAAGTAACAAACGATAAAAATAAAGATCATTTCTTCTATATTTGTTATTCAGAAAAAAAGATGACTGATACTTACAAAGAAGATTATTTAGAAGGTAAACAATTATTTAAAAAGATTACTAAAAACTTAGAAAAATCTATTAGAAGTAAGACTAATCAAAGTGTCACGGTAGAAGTAATCTCAACTTTAGATAATTTTACTGAAATAGTTAAAGATAGAATTATTAAAGAAGATAACTTATTAGAATTAAAGTTTTATACTATAAAAAAAGAATTACCTATAAATGATTGGACTGCTAAAACTATAACTACGGAGATCATTGAAACAATGAATAAGTTTATTGATAAAAATATTACTCCTAAGAACTATACTTTTATTATTACTAATAAAGAAGATATATCAGAATCAATAGAAATTAGTAATATTACAGAAGAGTTTATTGATAATAAAGACAACAGACAAATAATAGAAGATATTATGAGTGATAATAATTCTAAATTAGTTAAAACTAATAAAATAAAATACAAGTTTTTGAATGAGGAGGAATAAAATGAATGATTGTATTTTTTGTAAAATAATTAAAGGAGAATTACCATCCAAAACAGTATATGAAGATGAATTAATCAAAGTAATTATGAATATTAATCCAGCTACTGATGGTCATCTATTAGTATTACCAAAAAAACACTATACTAACATTTTAGATGTCGATGATAAAGTATTAATGCATAGTATTACTACTATTAGAGAAAAAATATATCCAAAAGTTAAAGAAGCTTTAGGTTGCGAAGGATTAACTATTGCGGAAAATAACGAATTAGGTCAAGAGATTAAACATTTTCACATACATTTAATACCTAGATATCCAGATGATAATGCTGATTTTAATTATGATAAATCTAAACTACATGAATTAGATGAAGTATTTGAAAAACTCAGTAAATAAATGGTAATTTAATTACCATTTTATTTTATTGCAAGAACAATAATTTTTTGTTATTATATTAAATGTGTACAGGAGGAAGAAATATGAATAAGAAAATAATAGTTTACACAATAAGTATTTTATTAATCGCAGTTTTAGTAACTGGATGTGGAAAGGAAATAGATGTTAAGAATGGATCTAAAGTAGCTGTATCAACTAAGAATAATAAGTATACTGCTACAGAATACTACAATGAAATAAAGAAAGATAATATTTCTAAATTAGTTGATATGCTTGATAAAGATTTACTTGAAAAGAAATACAAAACAGACAAGAAAGAAACTGAGTCTATTGATAATCAAATAGAACAAGTAAAATCATATTATGGTAGTGATGAAAGTAATTATCAAAGTATGTTAAAACAGTATTTTGGTGTAGATAATGAAAAACAATTACGTGAGAAATTATCATTAGAATATAAAAGAAACTTAGCTGTAGAAGATTATGTAAAAAAGAGTATAAAAGATAGTGAAATTAAAAAATATTATGAAGAAAAGATTTTTGGAGAAGTAAAAGCTAGCCACATCTTAGTATCTGTTAATATTAAGAGTGATGCTACTGATGAAGAAAAAACTGCTGCTGAAGAAAAAGCTTTAAAGAAAGCTAATAAAATTATTGATAAATTAAACAGTGGTAAGAAATTCTCTAGTTTAGCTAAAAAGTATTCAGATGATGAAACTACTGCAATTAACGGAGGAGACTTAGGATATTTTAATTTAGATGAAATGGTTACTGAATTCTCAGATGCAGTCAAAGCACTAAAGAAAAATGAATACACCAAAGAACCAGTAAAAACTGAATATGGTTATCATATTATTATGAAGACCGGAGAAAAGAATAAAGCTAAATTAAAAGATGTTAAAAGTGATATTATTGAAAAGATTCAAAAACAAAAACTTAATGATGATCCAGGATTATATTATAGCGCTTTAAAAGGATTCAGAGAAGAAAATAAAATCAAATGGAATGATGATTCATTAAAGAAAGCTTATAATGATTATGTTGATAATCTAATTAGCACTGCTAGAAGTAACGCACAACAAAACAGTTAATATTAATTAACTGTTTTTTTATACAATGCAAATTCTTGAGTATCATATATATTAATATAATCAGGATTATATTGTAGGTATGTACTAATTGGAAAATCTTTATCAACTAAAAAATAGTCAAATTTATATAATTTAATTAAAGATACATAATCAGGTTTAGAAATGGATATCCTTAAATAATTTTGATAATTATATTTAGAATATAAATCAGCTCTACCATCTATAAAGACAGGTATATCATTATAGATTAATTCTCCACCATAATTATACATATTAAATAATCTTTCTGGTTTTTCTTCCTTTATCTTAGTAATTACTCCATCATCTAAGTACTTTTCATTTAATTGTTTATTGACTAGATTCCAATTAGAAACAAATAAACCTATAAAAGCAATTGAGACAATAATCAACACACCATAAATACCATCCGGTATTTTTTTCTTTTCTACATAATTACAAACTACAAAACTCATAAATATATAAGTATAGCTCCAGAAACGAATACTTTTAAAACCAAGAACAACTGCTATACCAAATAGAGCTAAATCCATGAAATCAATTTTTTTCTTACTAAGTAATAGAACAAAGAATATAAATACTACCAAACATAAATAAGGCCAATTATCAGGATTGTTTAAATTAGTTGGGAACCATTCAGTAACATTACTCAACATAGTTTTATCCATCATATTTTGATATGGATAAATAAACATTTTAAAACCATGAATATTTATATTAATACAAAGCATACATACTAAAGCAACAACTAAATACTTAATAATTTGCTTTTTACTTATTCTATGCATTACTACTTTAGATCTTTCAAAATTAAATAGCCCTACTATTAAGAAAATAAAGCATAGTAAATAACTTAAATTACTAGAACCTCCATGAACATTAGCCCAAATAATAGTAACTAGTGGAAGAAAATAAATTAATTTAGAATCTTCATTCCGATAAGTATCATATAAAAACCAAAGAGTTAATGCTAATAGATTAAAACTAATTAAATGAGGTCTTCCTTGCATAAAAGAAATAAATAAAGCTGAGAAAGTTACCCAAATCATACTAAAATGAATATTTTTTAAATAACTATCTTTATTAGCAAAAAATAAGATTAATAATAAACTACTCATAAAAACAAAGCCATATACTAACAAATGATAAGTAGGAAAAATACATTTAAAACTATAAAGGATTATTTCTGATAACCATTCATGACTCATCCAATATGTACCAGATAAATACCAAGAAAAGACATCTCTTTTTAAAATTCCATTATGAAACATGTATTCTCCTGCTTTGATATGCCAGTAATAATCACTTTCACTTTTCATAAACATTACTAAGAATACAACTATGCTTATTACAAAAATAGTAAATGTAATAACTAATTTTTTATCAATTTTCTTATTCTTCTTCATATTTTAGTCCTTTTTGATATAGTTTTTCCCTTATCTTATTCTCTAATTCATAACCACTATACTTCTTACTATATTTACGATATAACTTATCATACTCTTTCTTAGCTATCTCTTTATCATTACCAAAAGTATATTCAGCAATAACACTATTAATTAAACCAATATCATATCCATTAAGTTTTAAATCATTATAAATTTTTTGCTTTAAAACTACTCCTCCACGATTATGATTAGTTTTAATACCTTTTTCAATAAGTTTCTTTATTCTAGTAATTTGTTCTTCATCAGTAAATATCCTTATTTCTTCATTAATTGTGTCAGAATCAATCTTTTTCTCATTTAATTCCTTCATAATCTTATATGGTCCTTTATTAGTAGTAATTATTTGATTATTAATATAACTTCTAGTAAACATACGGTCATTTAAATATCCTTGATCTAATAATTTATTAATTGCTTTATCGACTAAGTCACTAGGATATTCTTTCTTTAGTAAAGATTGTTTTAATTCATAAACACTCTTAAAGCGAGCATTAATACTATTTAAAGCTGTATAGTAAACATCACACTCTTGATTATACTTATCTATCTCTATTAAAGTCTTTTCATCTATTTCTTTAGTTAATAATAAATTATATTTTAAGATAACATCTTCATATAAAACTATTTCATTATCATTATCTAAAAGAATTTTATATCTACCTTTAGTTCCTTTTTTATATTTAATAATCTTCAAATAAACCACCTATAACTAGTATACCATAAAAAAAGATTTCAGTTGACTTATGAAATCTATTGTTTCTTTAATTCAATAAGTCCTTCTGAAATCTCTTCTAGGGCCCTTCCAATATTCTTTTTGCACTTGTATTCGGATTCAGGCATTTGTAAATATCCATCTTTGGCAATCTGTTTACTTCTTCTTGCGGCAATATGTACTAGTTCATATTTGGAATCGACTAAATTTAATAACTTGTCAATTGAAGGATATATCATCGTATCACACTCCCTATCTTTACATTAAACCTCTATATGTAAAATAGCAAGTAAATGGACACAATTAGACAAATATATTTACATATTATGTACAAAAAGAACTAATTTTCATTAGTTCTTCTATTAGAATGGTAATTTCATATTCCCATTGCTCATTTGTTTCATCATCTTTTTCATTTGATCAAATTGTTGAAGTAATTTATTTACTTCCTGTACTGATAAGCCACATCCTTTAGCTATTCTAGTTTTACGACTAGCTTTAATAATTTCAGGATGTCTTCTTTCTTTAGGTGTCATTGATAAGACTATTGCTTCTATATGAGCCATTTGCTTAGGATCTATTTGAACATTACTAATTCCCATCTTTTTAGCTCCAGGAATTAATTTAATTAAGTTTTCTAATGGCCCTAGTTTCTTCATTTGCTTTAGTGTTGATAAGAAATCTTCTAAATCAAATTTACCTTCTTGCATTCTTTTAGCTGTCTTTTCGGCTTCTTTTTCATCAATACTTTCAGTAGCCTTCTCAACTAAAGAAACTATATCTCCCATACCTAAGATTCTACCAGCCATTCTTTCAGGGTCAAAAGAATCTAATCCATCTAACTTTTCAGATACACCAATAAATTTAATTGGTACATTAGTTAAATGTCTAACAGATAAAGCTACACCGCCTCTAGTATCACCATCTAATTTAGTTAGTATTACTCCTGTAAGAGGTAATTGATCATTAAACCCAGTGATGACATTAATAGCATCTTGACCCATCATAGAATCAATTACTAATAGTATTTCATCAGGATTAACTTCTTTATTTATATTCTCTAATTCTTGCATTAATTCTTCATCAATATGTAATCTACCGGCAGTATCTATTAAAACATAGTCATATTTATTTTCTTTAGCATAATTAATAGCATTCTTAGCTATCTCAACAGGATCTTTTTTACCTTCTTCGTAAACTTCCATATTAAGTTGTTTACCCAATTGTACCAATTGATCAATAGCTGCAGGTCTATAGACATCGCAAGCTACTAATAATGGTTTTTTATTGTGCTTCTTTCTTAAGAAATTAGCCAACTTAGCAATAGTAGTAGTTTTACCAGAGCCTTGTAGACCTACTAACATCAAAGTAGCAGGATTTCCTTTTAAATTTAAAGGTTCACTTTCTCCACCAAGTAACTCAGTAAGTTCATCTTTAACTATTTTAACAAATAAATCTCCTGGATTAATACTAGAAGCAACTTCTTCTCCAAGAGCTTTTTCTTTAACTTTACTAGTAAACTCTTTAACTACTTGATAGTTAACATCTGCTTCCAATAAAGCCAATCTAATTTCACGCATCATATCTGAGATATTATCTTCAGTAATTTTGCCATATCCTTTTATTTTATGCAATGCATTTTGTAATCTGTCTCCTAAACTTTCAAACATAAAATCACCTATAAACATTATAACAAATATAGATTTTAATACAAAGAAAAAATAGTGTTTAACACTATTTTTAATTACTATTCTAATCCTGGAGCACTATCATCAGCTAACTGCATTAATGGCTCAGCTTGTGGACTTTGACCCATTGGAGCAACATTATTAGCTACTGCTGGTTGAGTCATAGTTGGTTGTTGTGTCATTTGTGGTTGTGCCATCATTGGTTCAGCTTGAACAACTGGCTGTGGTGCAGGAGCACTAGCTTGATTTAATTCAGGAATAACATCCGGTACCATATTTACGAACTTAGGTGCCTCGGGTTCACTTTCAGTATTTACTGATTGATTAACCATGTTAGTCATTGCTTGGGCAACTTCACTAACTTCTTCTTTAGGTGCTTCTGCAGGTACTGCTTGAGCCATGTTAGTCATTGCTTGAGCAACATTTGTTTGCTCTGCTACTGGAGCAGGTGCAGGTGTTGCTTGACTAGGTGCCACATCAGCAATAGCTTTTGAAGTACCACTCCAAATCTTAACAACATCACAGTTTCCAGATAAAGGTGCAGGATCAGGCATTTCCATCCTAACAATTAATGGTATTTTAAATCCTAAACCAAATCCTAAACAAGTACCAGCTTGTAATGCTTTTTGTTTTTCAATAATATCGTCTGTAATATGTGGTATCGTCTTACGGATATAATCAATATCCATAGGGTGGTTAATCTTAAAGATTAAGAAGTTTGTACATTGAGAAATAACATTATCAGAAAGTTCAACCGGTCTTTGTGTAATAATACCTAAAATAACACCGTATTTACGACCTTCCTTAGCAATTCTTTCAAAGATATTATAACCAAATAGGAATCTATCATGGTCACTTTGAATATATCTATGAGCTTCTTCCAAAATAATATGGAAAGGTATACTAGCTCTTTCTTTTAATCCCTTACAGAAATCAAATATTAATCTAGAATAAATCTTAGTTAATACTTTAGCAAAATCATCATCTATGTCATTTAAGTTAATATTAACTATTTGATATTTCTTACCATCACAAACAACTAATGAAGATAAGTATTGTTCAAGAGAAACATAATCAGGAACATTAAAGTATTTAGCATTTTCTCCAACTATTAAAGCGTGTAATCTAACTCTTAATGTTACTGAATCACCATAAGTTTGTTCATTTCTTAACCAACCTTCACTAATTAAAGTAAAGTTAAGAGCTTTCTCTAAAGTATCTAAAGTATAATAAACTCCTGTATGTGGTTCAAAATCATCATATTCTTCTTTAATAAATGAATTTAAGTATTCATTAAGTAATACACTTTCAGTAAAGTTACCAGAATTATCAATCAAGAAGCATTCTCTAAACTTACGAACATATCCAACTCCTTGAACTGGAGCTTCTAAATTAAATTCCGGAGTAGAACAACTAGCTATAATAGAGAAGATTTCATTTCTCTTATTAGGAGCTGTTTCATTAGTATATAAAATTGTCATAATAGCTTTCGCAATCAAATGATTTTTATAAGCATTAGAATCCATATCATTTTGACTAAATACTAAAGCTAATTTTAACATTCTTTCAATAATAGGTAATTGAGAGTGAGATGTACATTGTAATAATAAAGCTAGGTCATCTTTGTTTAATAAATATATTGGTAATCTTAACTTTTCTCCTAATCCTTCTGTTTCGTTAGTACTAATATAACGGTAATTATAATTACTATTAATACTATTCAAATTAGAAAAAGCACTGTAATACTCACCAGATGAATCAAAGATAAAGACATTTGCTTTATATGGATTTAATCTTTGATCATGAAACATATTTTGGAACAATCTAGTTGTACCACAAGATTTACCAGAACCAGTATTACCAAAAATAGCAAAATGATTACTAAAAAAGTTATTTACATCTAAAAATACTGGAAAATCATTATAGAATGGACTAACTCCTAGTTTCATATAACCAGCTACATCTGCCCCTGTAATTAAAGGTATTTCAGATTGATCTATAACTCTAATCTTAGCATCTAATGATGGTTTTCTAATAGTACCACCAACTAGTCTATCTCCAACTATTTCTCCTAAGAATCTAGCGTTTAGAGTATCTCCATTCATATCATCTACTTCACCTAGTATTTTTTTATCACTATCTTCAAATACCAAGTGTAAGTTCATTAGATTCATTGTAATTTCTGCATTTTCCATTAATTTAACAGTACAAGAATCATCACTAATATATGTTATTCTGTCAAACATTAATATCCCCTCTTTATCATTAACCTATCATATTATTGATTATACTAATATTTAAATCTTTTTTCAAGGTAAAATAAAAAAAACAGAGTATTATTTCAATACTCTGTAAACATACGCTTATTTATTTTTATTCTTACCATATTTTTCATAAAATTCGTCTTTAGACATAATAGTCTCAATAGCTTTAATATCTTTACCAATTCTAAAATACGTACCAATAGAATAACCATTGTATTTAAAACCAATCTTATCATTTAATGCTTTAGACCTAAAATTCTCTTCAACATACCCATATCTAATATTATCAATATCTAAATTATCAAAAATATAACGCATTATTCTTAATAATGCTTCAGTCATATAACCTTGTTTCCAATAAGTAGGATGCAAATTACAAGCAATTTCTAATGATTTATTACTTGAATCATATCTATCAATAGTAACATTACCTATCGGTTCATTGTTATCTTTTAAAAACAGAATATAATCTAATACGTAATCTTCATCTGCATAATCAATAAATTTTTTGACAACTTCTGGATCATTTTTAACGAATTCAAATTCTCCTGCAATATTTCTTAATCTAGAAAAATCGTATTCATAGACTTTGAGATAGTCTTCGTATAATCCTCTTCTTAAGATTAATCTTTCTGTCTCTAAAACAGGCATTTCATATTTCATCTACAATAGACCTTCTAACTTATCTTTTAAATGTTCATCACTAACTGAATCAATTATTTGAAGTAGTTTTTCTTTCTTCTCAAATAATTTTAATTTCTTTTCATATTCTTCTAATTTATCAGTAACAATATGAATTTGTTTAAACACAGCATTTCTACTAACATCATAGTTTTCAGCCATCTCACTAAAACTAAGATTATTAAAGTAATAATCTTCAAAGTATTGTCTTTGCTTATCAGTTAATAAATCCCCATACAAATCATATAGATTATTATAATAAATTACTTCTTCCATCTATATCACCCCTATGAATTTTAAGACTGCATATACTAACATTACTATACCAATAACCAAATATGGCATAGTAAGACCTGGTCTATTATAAATTCTTTTATTATTATAAGCCATAACCATTAAATCTAAAGCTATAAATAAATATAAATATGTAAATAACTTTTTATTAACAATTAATCCAAGTAAACTGAAAACAACTACTAAAATAGTTAACCCAATCTGAATATTAATACCTAAAATATTATAGTCATTAATTACTTTTTTTTCTTTTTTATTT
>JAFRIS010000034.1 GCA_017432665.1 Bacilli bacterium | reverse complement strand
TTTAGCAGCTTCACCTACTATTCTTTCGCCTTTCTTAAAAGCAACTACTGATGGAGTTGTTCTTCCTCCTTCAGGATTTGGTATTATTTTTGGTGCTCCTGCCTCTAATACAGCAGCACATGAATTTGTTGTTCCTAAATCGATTCCGATTATTTTTCCCATAATTTCATCTCTCCTTCTTATTTTTGATTAATTTTAACTGATGCTGGTCTAATTACTCGATCCTTTAATTTATATCCTTTTAATAATACTTCTAGAACAATATCATCATCTTTATCTTCAACACATTCAGTCATTAAAGCTTGTTCCAAATTTGGATCAAATACTTCGCCAACACGATTTATTTCGCTAACTCCATAATTACTTAAGATTGTTTTTAAGTTTTCATAAATCATTTCAAAACCACTTAAATATTTCTTTAATTCATCAGAAACATCTTTATTTTTAAGAGCTCTTTCTAAATTATCAGAAACATTCAATAAATCTTTAATAATATCTCCATTAGCATATTTTAAAGTATTAGCTGTTTCCTCATCTTTTCTTTTACGATAATTTATAAGATCAGCTTGAGCTAATTTTACTTTTTCATTTAAAGTTTTATTTTCTTCTGTTAAAGTACGAATTTCTTCTTCTAACTTTAACATTTCTTCATTTAATTTAGTATCTTGTTCTAAATCTTTATTATCTTCTACAAATTCAAATTTTTCATCTTGTTTTTTCTTACCCATAATAGCCTACCTTTCTATATTCTCTTTTATGTATTCTAATAGGCCTACAACTCTATCATATTCCATTCTTTTAGGTCCTATGATAGCAATTGTTCCTTCTTGATTATCACGTTTATACTTTGTCTTAATAACAGTGACATCACTATCAATATTATTCTCATTACCAATATAAACTTTAATATTATTATCGTCATCTTCTTCAATATTTTTTAAAATTTCATTATCTTCTAATTTAGTATAAACATTCTTTATCTTATCTATATTAGAAGAAAACTCTGGTTGTTCTAACATTTTATTACGACCCATAACATTAACTTCCTGATTAGTGAAGTCAGTAAACACATGATAAAAAGCATTATACAATTGCTCATGTTGTTTTACATAATTTCCAATGATTGGTTTTACTTCAAACTCTAGTTTATTAGTAACTTCATCTATTGGAGTTCCTGAGATTAAGTTATTAATTAGTCCAACAGTTTTCTTTACTTCTGACATAGATACATCTTGTAATCTTATATTCTTATGTTCAACATGTCCCTTATCAG
Source organism: Bacilli bacterium (assembly GCA_017432665.1). Taxonomy (GTDB): domain Bacteria; phylum Bacillota_I; class Bacilli_A; order RF39; family UBA660; genus UBA3789. Next base: position 11,770 of record JAFRIS010000034.1, on the reverse strand, counting down.
TAACAATAATAACTGTCAAATTTTCATCATCAATCGGAATTACTTCTACTTGTTTAAGAAGATTCTCATGAGATTTAGATCCTAGCACTACTGTAGTGTAGTTCATCATATCAGATACAACCTGCAAAGACTTGTTTATTACATCCGATAGAGCTAGTTGTTGATTCTTAAAGACAATTTGTAACTTTAACATATCTTCAGCGTTCATTTTTTTAAGTTCCATGATATTATCTACATAATATCTATAGCCAGCTTCGCTTGGAACCCTTCCTGAAGATGTATGTGTCTTTTCTAATAGACCAAGTTTTTCAAGTTCTCCCATTTCATTTCTTACCGTAGCGCTTGAGCAACCCAACTGTTTTGAAATCACTTTTGAGCCTACGGGAATTGGTTCCTTGATATACTTTTCTACTATCAACTTTAAGATTTTTTCTTGTCTCTTAGAAAGCATAACATCAACCTCCTAGCACTTATTTCATTAAAGTGCTAAGTATAGTTTATTCTTTTTTTTAGCACTTGTCAATAGATTGTGCTAATTTTTTTAAAAAAGAAAAGTAGTACTGTTAAGTACTACTATAATCTACTGATATTAGCCTAAATCGTTGTGTACTTTTATTGTTCTTTCCTATTAAAATCTTTTCATAGTGATCCTTATCTGGATCTAATTGTGCAAAAAGATTACCAGTTGTTGTTCCTTTTACTGCTGGTGTTTTAATAGTAGAAATTGTATAAGTTCCATTCCCCAAAGGAACAATTTTCCATATTTCAATATCATTAGTAGCTATTTTATTAAATTCTGTATATGCTCGCACTCCATTTTTTTCTCTATTCGAAGTATCACCTGCAATACTCAAAGCATAGAATCGTGATGCATCTATTATTTTGTATTGATAAGTTGACGGATTATTTGCAACATAATCAGGATTTATATCTTTATCAGTAATCAATTCAACATTCCATTTTTGTGTTTTCAAACCATTAATATTTGCTATTCCAATTTGATCTCCAGTTTTAGTAATGTCAGATATAGCAGTTAACGCTTTGTTTTCTGATAAGACGGGTAGAAGATAATAATTTCCTGTCATTGGCAAATAATTAGTATAATTTGGTTGATATGCTGAGATACGATATCCAACTGCTGTTTCTGTTTCTGATAACTTAGCACTAGAGTCATTACTAGCTTTCTTTAAATAACGATTATTTCCATTTGCATTATCTACCATAATAGTATGATTGACATAATCTACTCCTGCTCCATGCCATACAGCAATCTCGTCTAAATCTTGACCTGCTCCTCCATTAACTGTAACAGTCGTACAATTAGTACTATTATCAAAGCTTGCAGTTTGTGATGCATATTCTATACCTTTACTAACAGCAGATATTGTAGCCGCACCAGTAAGACTAGGACCTTCAACGCAATCAACAATTCTCTTAACACCATTCAATTCAGTATTTGTTCTTTTTAATGTTTGACTTGGATCATTTTTTTTAACTACACGTTCCAGTTTAGCTTTCCCGTCTCCTCTATTTACTCCAGCAAACATTACTCCATCTACAAAATAAAACATCTTATTTACGAGTACATTAGCGTGAGATGCTACATCATATTGAGTCACTTTAGTATATAATCCAGGATTACGGTGTGACCAACCATTAGCTTGATCATATCCAATACAACCTGCATAACCAGCAATATATGATTTTCCACCATTTCTACCTGTTACAGCCGAATAGTAGCCACCTCCACCATCATTTTGTGGAGTAGGAGAAGGAGTATCAGTAAATAAATTTGGTGGATCTTCAGCATAAGAACTATAACCAACTAAAGTTTTAGAACTTGTCGTTAAATTATAATTTGAATCAACAATACCGCCCGCAGGAATCATTGATGCATTATATCCAGCCAATGTTCCTCCATTAGCTTCGCTTTCACTTCCTCCACCTGCTGCTACCATAATTCGCGAATTATCTGATCCAGCTTTACTCTTTGGAACTATTCTTACATCAGTTGAACCACCGTGAACACCTGACTTACCAATATTAAAATATAAATAATCATCTGCTTTCAATTCAATAATACCAGATGTATAAGCACCTAAACCACCAGATCCTGATGCACCCCAAAGCTCAATTCTATACCAACCACCTTCATCTGATGGAATACGATACGATTGCTCTGTTGAAATATATCTAAAAGTAGTTGATGTTCTATTATACCTATTTAAATCTTCTTCTATTTGTTGAGATAACTGTCTATTATTAGCTCTATTAATAGCCATAACACTCATTATAAGAGTCATTAACATCATACCCATAATAGACAAGCCATATATCAAAGTAGTTATTGCAAACCCTTTATTATTCAATTTCATTTGATCACCATCTATTCTACAATCATTTTAACATATTTTTTGCAATATAACTATGTATTTATCACCATATTTTTTTTCTTTTACTTTTTTAAACACTTCAGAATAACATATTTTATCAAGTGAATCACTTTCGCAAACAATTATTCCTTCACTATTAAGTAAATCATATTTAGTAATTAATTTTATACTTTCTTCAATATAATTAGTATTATAAGGAGGATCTAAAAAGATAATATCAAATTTCAAAGTAAAATCTTTTAAAGCTTGCTTATAATCACTATTAATCACTTCAATATCAGTAATCCCTATATTAGTAATATTTTCCTTTATAACACTAATAGCTTTATAATTAGAATCAACCAAATAAGCATAACTAGCCCCTTCACTTAAAGCCTCTATACCTAGATTACCACTACCAGCAAATAAATCTAAAACAACACTATTTGGAATATAATTTTGAATAGTTCCAAATAATGATTCCTTTACCCTATCCATAGTTGGTCTAGTACCAGTAAGATCAAAACCTTTTAAAACTCTACCCTTATACTTACCACTAATTACTTTCATCAGCAACACTTACCCTTATCATTAATACTTTTTAACTTTTTATTTAGTTCTAAAATTAAGATATTTAATTCAGTTTCTTTATCTTTATAATCAGAAAACAATTTATTATTAATAATCTCTTTCTTTAAATCTTCTGATCCATTTTCTTGATATTTCCTAATCATTTTCATTAATTCTTCATCTTTCATTATTTCTTCATTAATCTTCTTAATCTCTTGAACTTGTTTAGTATTATCAATACTATTAATTAAATTGTCTACTTTTCCTATTAAATCATTCATAACTTAATTTTATCATATAACATCCAAAAAAGTCTTTATTAATTCTAAATTATTACTTAATTTATCCATTCTATCAGTATATTTAACCTTATACTTATTCTTTGCCAATTTTTCAATTACTTTAATATAATTAGGATCTTGATACAAATAAGTATAATAATAAGATTCATCTCTTAAGAAATTATAAATCATCGGATTATTTCTAATAATATTTAAGACCCTTCTATCCATTATTCAAACCTCTGATAAATTGGTCTAACTTCATTACTTTGTTTATTACCAATTCCTATATCTTGTAATAATCCAATAGTTTTTTGAATATTAGTAATTCCCTTTTGAACTGAATCCATATCAAGATTTTTAAAAGTATTAATAAAATCTTTTAATGTAGTAGCACTATCACTAATATTATTAATAAAGCTTTCTTTTTCTAAAAAGTTATTCCAAATACTATTATTTTCTCCATATATTTCATATAACTCATATAATTGTTGCCAAGTAGCTTTTCCTAATAAAACGCTATTTGCCAAGGATGGGTTTTTTCTAGCAAATAATTTAAATGTTTCTTTTGACATGTTATCACCAATACATTTTATGAAAAAAAAAGAAGTAATACTACTTCTTATTTTAAAAAGTCATCAATTGTCATTAATCTATCATCTATTTCTTGTAATGATATTTGATCTTTTTTAGGAGTCTTTACTTCTTCTTTCTTTTCTTCTACTACATCATTAGAATCAATTAAAGTATCTTGTTCTTTTTTTACTTTAGTTAAACCAGTTACTACAAAAGCATCATTTAATTTTTGTTTAGTTATTTGACTACCAGTAGAATATCTATCTACTATAGGTAATTCTGTTACTTTAATAGTAGTAATTTGACCATTTCTAAGTCCTATATGATTTCTATTGTCAGTAATAAAAGTCTTTAATATAACATATGGATTAGTCTTAACTTCACGCATAACTTGAATACCACGTCTAGTACGAGTAGATAATTCAAATTCAGTTAATCTTACTCTCTTACCAGTTCCTTTAGTAGTAATAATACTAATAAACTCATGATTATTATAAGAGAAATTATTGCTTGAAACTAAGTAATCATCTTTTAACTTCATTGCTTTTACTCCTGAAGCTTTAACACCAACAACAGGTATTTCTTCTGTTTTAAAGCTTAATCCATAACCAGTGTTAGTAGTTAAGAATACTGTATCATATTCTTCTAATAGAACACTAATTACTTGATCACCATCTTTTAATTTCATACAACTAGTAGCTTTATTATATCTTTGTAATTTAAATTCTTTTAATTTAGAACGTTTAATCATACCATCTTTAGTTGTAATAATAACATTCTTATCACTACTAAAATCATATGCAGGGATTGCTCCTATTATTTGTTCTTCTCCAGGTACTTCTATAACATTACTTACATGTTTAGGCATATCTTTCCATTTTAAATCCGGAATAATATGTACTGGTATGTGTAAATAATTACCTCCATTAGTAAATACTAAGATAGTATCAGTAGTATTCATTTCATACATGCCAATAATATAATCATTTTCTTTTAATGTCATATCATCTATATTAGATGAACCATAACTTCTTAGAGAAGTACGTTTAATATATCCATCTTTAGTAATAACTACTACGACATCTTCTTTTTGAATCATGTCTGCTTCATCTATTTTTATTTCAGTAATTTCATCTTTAATATCAGTAAGTCTAGGAGTAACATATTCTTTATTAATATTTTGTAATTCTTTCTTCATTACATGTTTTAAAGCAGCTTCATTATTAAGAATTTGTTCCCAAATAGAAATCTTTTTCTCTAAATCTTTCATCTCTTCTTCTAATAAAACTACATCAGTATTAGTTAATCTATATAATTGTAAAGTAACAATAGCTTCTGCTTGTTCTAAAGTAAAATCAAATTCTTTTACTAAGTTTTCTTTAGCATCAGCTTTATTCTTACTAGCTCTAATTACTTTTATTACTTCATCTAGAATAGAAATACACTTAATTAAACCTTCTAAAATATGATATCTTGCTCTAGCATGAGCTAGGTCAAACTCTGTTCTACGTCTAATTACTTCTTTTTGATGAGCTATAAAAGCATCTAATGCACCAATTAAACCTAATAATTTAGGTCTTCTATTAACGATTGATACCATGTTGAAATTGTATGATATTTGCATATCAGTATTCTTTAATAAATAATTAACTATTAAATCAACATTAGCTGTTTTCTTTAATTCAATAACTATTCTAATATCAGAAGCTGATTCATCTCTAACTTCAACTATTCCATCAACTTTTTTATCAATTCTAATATCATCAATCTTTTTAACCATAAGAGCTTTATTAACTTCAAATGGTATTTCAGTAATAATTATCTTGTCTTTTTCTATAGTAAATCTACTTTTAACAATTATTCTTCCACGACCTGTTTCATAGGCTTCTTTAATACCTTCTATTCCCTCTACTACTCCACCTGTAGGAAAATCAGGTCCTTTTACATGTTTCATTAATGTTTCAAGAGAACAATTTGGATAATCTATTCTATGTATTGTTGCGTCTACAACTTCATTCAAATTATGTGTAGGTATATTAGTAGCATAACCAGCACTGATACCTTGCGCTCCATAAACTAATAATGCTGGGAAACGAGCTGGTAAAACAGTTGGTTCAGTAGTCGTATCATCAAAGTTAGGAGCAAACTCAACTGTATCTTTTTCAATATCGCGTAACATTTCATTAGCTATTTTTGAAAGTCTAGCTTCAGTATAACGATAAGCAGCAGGACTATCACCATCAATAGATCCATTATTACCATGCATATCAATATATGGAAGTCTTGTCTTCCAAGGTTGACTCATACGAACCATAGCATCATAAATAGATGTATCACCATGTGGATGGTAATTACCAATAACGTCTCCAACAGTCTTTGCACTCTTACGATAACCTTTATCATAGGTATTATGTTCTTTGTGCATAGAGTATAAAATACGTCTTTGAACTGGTTTTAACCCGTCCCTTGCGTCAGGAATAGCACGATCTTGAATAATATACTTAGAATAACTACCAAATCTCTCACCCATGATATCTTCTAGAGTATAATCAAAAATCTTCTCTATTACTTTTTCTGTATCAGTTTTCTTCTTCGGCATTATACCACTACTTTCTATTTATTATTCACTTATTTGATAACTATCTTCTAGTGAGAATTCAACATTCTCTTCTATCCATTCTTTACGAGGTGGTACATCATCACCCATTAGAATAGATACACGTTTTTCAGCAAGTTGTGCATCTTCAATATTAACTCTAATTAAAGTTCTACTTCCTGGTTTCATAGTTGTTTCACATAACTGATCGGCATTCATTTCACCAAGACCTTTATAACGTTGAATATCACATCTTTTACCCTTACTCTTTTCCTTCATTTCTTCTACAGTATAAGCATATTCTATATCTTTACCACTTTGTATTTTAAATAATGGTGGTAAAGCTACAAAAAGACGTCCATCTTCTATTAATGGTTTCATATAACGATAGAAGAATGTTAGTAGTAAACACTGAATATGTCCACCATCTTCATCAGCATCACTCATGATTATTACTTTTGAATATTCACAATCTTTAATATCAAAGTTAGGTCCATATCCAGCACCTATTGTATATATCATTGTATTTATTTCTTCATTCTTTAAAATATCTTCTTCTTTAGTCTTCTCAGTATTTAATACTTTACCACGTAAAGGAAGAATTGCTTGATATTGTCTATCTCTACCTTGTTTAGCAGAACCTCCTGCAGAATCACCCTCGACTAAGAACAATTCTTTTTTATCACGATCTTTACTTTGAGCAGGAGCAAGTTTTCCTGACAAACTTCTTTCTTTAGTATTCTTCTTAGTACCCTTACGAGCTTCTTCACGAGCTTTACGAGCAGCCTCTCTTGCTATCTTACTCTTTAAACTCTTATTAATAATATCAGTAGCAATAGCTTTATTCTCTTCTAGATAGACTCTAATTTGTTCAGTAACAATATTTTCTACTGCAGTCTTAGCCTGAGGAGTACCAAGTTTACCTTTAGTTTGTCCTTCAAATTGTAGTATTTCTTCAGGTATTTTTAAACTTATAACAGCAGTTAGGCCTTCTCTTACATCACTACCCTCAAAAGCTTTATCTTTACCTTTAACAAAACCATTACTTTTAGCATAGTCATTAAATACACGAGTTAAAGCAGTTTTAAATCCTACTTCATGACTACCACCATCTATAGTCTTAACATTATTAACAAAACTAACAATATTCTCATTGTAAGTATCAGTATATTGCATTGATATTTCTACATCAATCTTATCTTTTAAACCATTAAAACTTAATACCTTATGAAGTGCATTTTTACCTTTATTTAATGCCTCAACAAATTCTTCAATACCACGTTCATAATGAAACTTAGCATCTCTTTCATCTTCTTCATCTACTACTTCAATAGTAATACCTTTTAATAAGAAAGCACTCTCTTGCATTCTTTCACAAACAGTAGTATATGAAAAACTAGTTGTTGAAAAAATCTCATCATCAGGCATAAAATGAACGGTAGTCCCAGTTCTATTAGTAGTACCTATTTTCTTTAAAGGTACTGCGACATGACCACCATTCTCAAATTTAATATAACTTTCTTCATGATCTCTTTTAATAGTTACTTCCATCCATTTAGATAAAGCATTAACTACACTTGAACCAACACCATGTAATCCACCAGATACTTTGTAACCATCGCTTTCAAATTTACCTCCAGCATGTAATACTGTATAAATAACTTCTGGAGTACTCTTACCAGATTCATGCATTCCAGTAGGAACACCACGACCATGATCTTCTACAGTTACTGAATTATCTTTATGAAGAGTAATCTTAATATAGTCTCCATATCCATTAATAGCTTCATCTACTGAGTTATCCACTATTTCCCAAATCAAATGATGTAAACCACGTTTATCAGTAGAACCGATATACATTCCTGGACGTTTACGAACAGCTTCTAAGCCTTCAAGAATTTTAATCGATGAAGCATCATATTTTCCAGCCATATTTTATCACTCCTATATTCCTCTTATATTATACCGAAAACACTTAAGTAATTCAAATAAACTTTACTATATTTGACAGTTATATACTTATAATACAAAGAAAAAATACCATTTCTGGTATTTATACTTCTTTTCCCATTACTAATTGATATTTAGTATTAGCATCTATATCTACAAAACTACAAGTTTGCAGTATTAATACTTTTGAATCTTCCCCTACTTCTACATCACTCTTAACATATGATTTAGCTTTTAATTTATTTAAATGTCCACCATAAGTAAGACTTCCAAAACTTTTTAAATTAACATAGTCAAAATCTTCAGTTTCTATATAACTAGCAAATACTTCATATTTTCTTACTTTATTACTATCAATTAAATAAATATATTTATGATTATTAAAAAACTTTTCATCGTTATAATACTTTAATACAACAAATGGTAATGTTTGTTCAGGATCACTATGACTATAAATTAATAATTTTTTATCAGTATCTAAATTATTACGATAATCTAAGAAATTAGCTCCAATAATATTATCTTGTTTAGTAATATCATGATGTAAATAATATTCATTATCAGTAGTTTGTACTATTGGTTCTCCTAATACACCAGGTATTTTTACATAGGCTACTATATCTTGATTATTATACTTTTTTCTTAATTCTGTAATACTTATATTATTATTTTGTTTTACTTTATCCACTACTTTGTTTTTTTCTACAGATACTTCTTTTAAATACCTAGGATTAACTTCTACAATAGCTGCTAAATATATTAATAATAATATTGGTATTATTATCTCTAATTTCTTTTTCATAGTATCCCTTCTTTGTGGCATATTATAACATAATTAAGATGAATAGTCAAAAAAAAAGAAGACATAGTCTTCTCTTTTTTATTCATATAATCTCTTAACTCCTACACTAGCAAACATAGTAATTATTGCCATAAGAAGTGCAAGATATTTTTCAGAAGCAGTTTCACCAATTCCGTCAATTCCTGTATTTGGTGGAATTATTTCTGGTTCACTTGGTGGTTCTACAGTATTTGTAATTGTGAATCCATCTATAGCTGTAGTATAATGCTCTACTGGTAATTCTTTAATAGTATATTCTATTTCTTTACCATTAGCATATTTATCTAATCCAACTACATCTAACTCCCAATTACCTTCAGCAGTTAATTTAACTGTATCAACTACTTCACCATTTGCTAAGATTTGTACTGTGATTGACTCAGGACGATATTTATATTTATTATCCTGATCATTCCAAATCTTCTTAATACCTATATGAGCTTTTTCAGGTTCATGAGTATTTACAACTATTGCAGCTGTATAATTATCTTCTTCATACTTATCATATCTAGTTTGTGTATTTTCATAGTATTTTACAGGATCTTCAATAATTGTATAATTAATCTCAGTACCATGATCTCTATATTTTGGTAGAGGTCCAAAATCAATCATCCAACCACTTTCATCATTAAGTGTTAATGTTTCAATTTCTACTCCATCTTGTAATAGATGTACAGTAATTGATTCGGGTCTCTTACCATCTTGGTTGTCGTTATCATCCCAACCCTTAAGGATTGAATATGTTATAGTTTGTGGCTCATAACTATTCTTGATTTCCAAATCATTAACTCTTGTTTCTGTATAAGGAGAATCATCAGCTAATGTTTCAACTACAGAGTATTCGATTTCTTGACCTAAATATCTCTTAGGTAATCCAGTAAATGTATGCTTCCATGTATTATTATTTTGATAGTCAGCATCAGTTACTGTTTCTGTTGCTGAAGTATATTTTACTTCACCATTTACTTTACCAATTAATGTCATTTTAATTGTTTCTGGTCTCTTACCATCTTGATCATTAGTATCATCCCAAGTCTTAGTAACTTCAATTGGTATTAATGTTGGATTATAAGTATTAATTACTGTAAATCCGTCAGCAATACTACCTTCAATTTTTGTATCGTAATCAAGTACTGCTTCTTCTTTTACTTCATATGGTATTGGTTGTCCTTCACGGTATTTATCTAATCCTGTGAATGTATCAGTCCAGTTATTTCCAGCTGATAATGTTCTAGTACCAACTACTTTTCCATTATCAAGTAAGTTAACTACAACTGATGTTGGATTTCCGAATCCGTATGGATCGTTATTTACACATTCCTTCTTAACTGGAATATCAATCTTCTCAGGTGTATGAGTATTAGTTAATGTTGTAACTGTTCCTTCTAAAGAAGTATCAGTTAATTCATATCCTGTAGGTAAATCTACTTCTTCCCAAGTATAGTCAATAGCTTCACCTTTGTCATTTAATGGTAAGTCTTCTACTGTTGCAGACCATCCAGTACTTTCACTTAATGTAACTACAACATCTTTGCCATCTTTCTTAACTGGTTGTTTATCACCTAGTAATTGAACAGATAATGTTGCTGGTCTCTTACCATCTTGGTTATCAGCATCATCCCATACCTTCTTAACTGTTGCTTCTGTTAATGCAATATTATGAGTATTAGTTAATGTAGTAACAACTCCTGTAAGACCTGTTTCTTCATCAGTTACTTCACTTGGTTCAGTATTAGTTAATGTATATCCTTCTGGTAAATCTTTTTCAGTCCATGTATAAGTAACTTTTTGTCCATGATTATGATACTTAAATAATCTTTCAACTGTAGCTTCCCAAGTATCAGCACTTAATGTTACTTCAGTTCCTTCATATGATTCGTCATCAGAAGTTAATCCAAGTGTTAATGTACCAGGTCTAACTCTATCACGATCATTATCATCGTCCCATACTTTCTTAACACATACATATGTTAATTCAGGATCATAATGGTTTGTGATAGTTTGAACTAATCCTTCTTTACCATTACTCTTAATTGTATATTCTGCTATTTCTTCCTCAGTCCATCTATAATCAATTTCTTGACCATGATTTTCATACTTAGGTAATCCACTGATAGTTGCAGACCAATTATTATTTTCATCTAGAGTAACTTCTGTATTATCAGCATCATTCAATGTCATTTTTAAAGTCTTTGGTTGTTTACCATCACGGTCTCCATCATCTTCCCAAACTTTCTTAATAGTTGCTTCAGTAGTATCTGGAGTATAACTATTTGTAATAGTTAATTTTGAATTATCAATAGATTTTTGATAATTAGCAACTGCTTCTTCATCTACTGTGAATGTTACTTCTTCTCCACCATTATAGAATTTATCTACTTCTACTTCTTGTGTCCAAGTGTCTTCATCACCACTTAGTGTTGCATCATATGTTTTTCCATCACTACCTGTTACTGTAAATGCTACATCATCTGGTCTCTTACCATCTGAATCTGATGCATCGTCCCAGATCTTAGTTACAGTAATCTTATCTTTTTCTGGAGTATAACTATTTGTAATAGTTAATTTTGAATTATCAATAGAT
>JAFRIS010000033.1 GCA_017432665.1 Bacilli bacterium | reverse complement strand
GATTTACCACTACCAGATTCTCCAGTAATAGCAACAAATTCACCGATATTAAATTCTAAATTAACTTTAGTAAAACCAGAGGCAATGACACCTTTGTTGTAATAAAACTTAGAAACATTCTTTAAACGTATCACATAACCACCTCTATTCTATTAATATTATACTATAAAATGTATACAAACGCAAAAAAAAAAGAGAGATTTACTCTCTATCTTGTATTTATCTTTGATAAGAATCTTTGTAATCTTTCATCTTTTGGATGATCAAATATTTGTTTTGGAGTACCATCTTCTACTATTTTACCTTCATCTAAGAAGATTACTCTTGTGCAAAAATCCTTAATGAATTTCATTTCATGAGAAACAATAATCATAGTCATATTAAAATCTACTTCTTTAATATCTCTCATTAACTTAGTAACTTCTCCTATCATTTCTGGATCTAATGCCGAAGTTGGCTCATCAAATAAGATTACTTTTGGATTCATAACTAGAGTTCTGCATATAGCAACTCTTTGTTTTTGTCCTCCTGACAATTCATCAGGATAATTATTTGCTTTATCTGCTAAATCTATCTTTTTTAAATATCTTTTAGCTGCTTTCATAGCTTCATCTTCTGTTAATATTCCTAGCTTTATAGGAGCTAAAGTAATATTATCTAATACTGTTAAATGTGGAAATAAATTAAACTGTTGAAAGACCATTCCTACTTCTCTACGATATTTACTTAAATTTCTATTTCTATCATACTTTTCACCATTATAAATTATTTCACCTGAAGTTGGTTCCTCTAGTAAATTTATACATCTTAATAATGTAGATTTACCACAACCACTTGGTCCTATAATACCTATTACTTCTCCCTTTTCAATATTTAAGTCTATTCCTTTTAGTACTTTTCTATCACCAAATGATTTCTTTAAATCTTTAACTTCTAGCATGATTTAATCTAACCTCCATTCTACTTATTAATTTAGTAAGTATAAATGTAATTGTTAAATAAATTAATGCGATTAAGATTAATGGGAAGAAATAATCATAAGTACGAGAAGCTATAATATCACTGGCTTTAGTTAATTCAACAATACCAATATAAGCACCAATAGATGTCTCTTTAACTAAAGTTATAAATTCATTACCTAGTGCAGGTAAAACATTTTTAATTGCTTGAGGAAATATAATACTAAATATTATCTGTTTATAAGATAATCCTAAAGCATATCCTGCTTCCATTTGACCTTTATCAATGGAATTAACACCAGCTCTTATTATTTCAGCTACATAAGCACCACTATTAATACCAAAAGCTAATACTCCAACAATTACTATATTTACATCAACACTTCCAAATATAATGTAATAAATAATCATTAATTGTAGTGTTGATGGAGTACCTCTGATAATATCAGTATATGCTTTGGCTAAAAAGTTTAATACTTTTAATTTATTATTATGATGATCATGATAGTTTCTTATTAAAGCAATTATTGATCCAATAATAACTCCTAGAATTACAGCTCCTAAAGCAATAAGACAAGTGTTTTTTAAACCCTCTAAGATAAACTTCCAACGTCCATCATAGATAACTGATTGATAAAAATTTCCTACTATATTCATATTACTCACCTATATGTTTCAATAGATATCTATCTATTTCACCTTCATCTTTTAATTCTTGTATTACTCCGTTAATTATTTCTAATAACTCTGTATTACCTTTATCAACTATTACTGAGTAAGAATCTACTGTGACTGCTTTTTCTAGTATCTTTAAATTGTTATCTATTAGTCTTGAAGCAGGTAATTCATCCATTACTACAGCAGTTACTTTATTATCCTTTAAATCTTGAATTGCGGCCATAAATTTCTTTTCTCTTACTAATTGGACTGATTCATATTCATCTGATAAAACACTATCAGCTACTGTACCTAATTGAACAGCAACTTTGATATTTTTTAAATCTTCTGGTCCCGTTATTTTTGAATTTTTTTTAACAACAATTACTTGTTTAGATTCTACATAAGGAATTGAGAAATCTACTTGTTTAGCCCTTTCTTCAGTATATGATATACCAGCAGCGCCTACATCTGATTTATGAGTTTTTACTTCTGCAATAATTGAATCGAAGGCTACATCTTTTACTTTTAATTCTTTATTCATTTTCTTAGCAACTGCCTTCATAATATCAACATCGACACCTTTAATTTCTCCATTAGAATAGTATTCGTATGGAGCAAATGCTGCCTCAGTAGCCATGATTAATTTATCATCACGATTACTACAACCAGTTACTAACAAAGCAACTATTACAAGTATTAAATACTTTTTCATAAATTCACCTTCATATATCAAAAATATTTACTAAAAAGTAAATATTTTTTATAATTATAAAATTAACATTGCGATTGTTAGAATTGCGATATTAACTAAAGCAATCGATAGGACTACTTTCCATACCCATTTTAACCAAGTAGTATATTCTACTTTAGCTAAAGCAAGTCCTCCCATGATAGCTCCACAAGTTGGTGTAAATAAGTTTACTAAACCATTTGCAGCAACCATTTCCATTATAGTAGTTTCAACTGATAAATCTAAGTTAGCAGCTAAAGGTCCCATAATTGGTGTAGATAATGAAGCTAATCCAGAAGATGATGGTACAAGTACTGAAAGTCCTGCATGTAAAATATAATTAACTGGAGCAAATACAATAGCAGGCACATTTTTTAATGCATCTGCTGCATTATAGATAATATAATTATCTAAATATGTTTGAGTCATTAATACTGAAGCCCCACGAGCTAAAGCAATTACTAAAATAACTCCAACCATATCATCTGCACCATCTATAAATGTTTCTACAAAATCATGTTCACGCATGTGATTAATAACTCCAATTACAATAGTCATAATAGCAAACCATAATGTTGATTCATTGAAATACCATTGTCCTAATGGAGCTCCTGTTAAGAATCCTGTAACTTTAAATACGTTAATTCCAAAATCTTCCCATGGAATAAACCCAATAATCATGATAACAAATGTTAATCCAAAGAAAATTAAAGTCCACTTTTGACCAACTTTTAATTTTGTAACTGGTTCTTCGTTATCATCTCCATATGTTTCCATCATAGCAGCATGTTCATGTTTTGATAATATTGATCCTTTTTTCTCCTTAACTTTCTTGGCATAAGCTAATACAAACATTGTACTAATAATGTATGTAGTTAACCATAGAGCAACACCAAGAGCAATTATAATACCTTGATTTACTTGAATTCCTTCTGGAAGTGAAGCAACTGCTGCGCCTACAGCAAATGGGTTAATTGTTGATCCTAAAACTCCAGATCCTGCACCTAATAATACTACTGCAGATGCAACAACAGTGTCCATTCCTGCCATAACCATAGTGGCAGAAAGTAAAGCATAGAAACCAACTGTTTCTTCAAGCATACCATAAGTAGTTCCACCAATTGAGAAAACGAACATTAGAATTGGTATTAAGATTAATTCCCTTCCTTTTAATTTTCTTACTAATACCTCTATTCCATCTTCAATTGACTCTGTTTTGTTTACAACTTTTAGGAATGCCCCTAATACTAACACGAATAAACAAATGTCTATCGCATCAGCAAATCCTAATACTGGTGCCATTAATGTTTGTGAAAATGATGCTCCTACAACTCCACTTCCATTAACCAAATCATCACCAACAAATTTTGCTTCTGGTAAGAAATGCGTTATAGCACCTAGGATAAATGTAATAATTAGGATAATTGTAAATGCTGAAAGTGAGAATGATTCTCTTTTTTTACGATTACCCCTTCCTTTTTTAGTAGCCATTATTTAATCCTCCTTTTTATATGGGTACCACTTTTTCCCTCTAAAGCTTTCTTTGCTTTAGTTAGAGATGTAATTATTGCTTCTTGATCTCCTCTAGTATGTTCAACGAAATCAAGACATGCTTCTATCTTTGGAAGCATAGAACCTTCACCAAATTCTCCTCTTTCCATATACTCTTTAGCATCAGCAACTGATAATTCAGAAAGAGCTTGTTCATTTGGTTTGTTAAAATTAATTTTAGCTTTCTCGACAGCAGTTAAAATCAATAAGACATCAGCATTTATTTCTTTCGCTAGTAATGCACTTGTTTTATCTTTATCAATAACTGCATCTACACCTTTGTAATGCTTAGGAGCAGTTTCAATTACTGGTACTCCTCCTCCACCACAGGCAATTACAATATTTCGATCAGCTAATAAGTTTTCAATTGTTTTTAATTCAACAATAGCTTGAGGTTTAGGAGAAGCAATTACTCTTCTATAACCTCTACCTGAATCTTCTTTATAAGTACAATGGTTGATACTAGCTAATTTTTTAGCATCAGCCTTTGTTAAGAATTCTCCAATTGGCTTAGTTGGATTTGAAAAAGCTTTATCATTTTTATCTACTATTACTTGAGTAGTTACGGTAACACATTTACGGCGCATTTTACGTTTTTCTATTTCTTTTTGAATAGCTTGTTGTAAATGATAACCAATATATCCTTCACTCATAGCTCCACACTCAGCAAAAGGCATTGGCTCTACATTATTTAACTTAGCATAAGTAGACATGGCATTATATATCATACCTACTTGTGGTCCATTTCCATGAGTAATTATTACCTCATTACCCATAGCAACAATATCCATAATATTTTTAGCCGTATTTTTAACTATTTTTAATTGTTCAGATGGAGAATTGCCCAAAGCATTTCCACCTAATGCTATAATTATTCTACTCATTTTTTCAACGTCTCCAACATTACAGCTTTTATTGTATGTAATCTATTTTCAGCTTCTTCAAATACCTTTGAATATTTTGATTCAAATACTTCATCTGTTACTTCCATTTCTTTGATACCAAACTTTTCTTCTATTTCTTTTCCAATACTTGTTCCTGTATTGTGGAAAGATGGTAAACAATGTAAGAAAATAACATCTTTATCAGCATTTTCTATTAATTTCATATTTACTTGATATGGTTTTAATAAATTAATTCTTTCTTCCCATAACTCCATTGGTTCTCCCATCGATACCCAAACATCAGTATATAATACATGAGCATCTTTTGTAGCAATCATTGGATCTTCTTCGAAACTTATTTCTGCACCTGTTTTTTTAGCAATTTCTTTGCAAGTTTCTACTAATTCTTCATTTGGCCATAAATCTTTAGGTCCACATGATACGAATTTCATTCCTAATTTAGAACAAATAACCATTAATGAATTAGCTACATTATTTCTAGCATCTCCTAAGAATACTAATTTCTTTCCTTTAACATCTCCAAAATGTTCTTTAGCAGTCATAATATCAGCTAACATTTGAGTTGGATGAAATTCATTAGTTAAACCATTCCATACTGGTACAGTAGAATATCTAGCTAATTCTTCTACAGTAGCTTGATCAAAACCGCGATATTCAATTCCATCATACATTCTAGTTAGAACTCTAGCAGTATCAGCAACTGTCTCTTTTTTACCTAATTGAGAACCAGTTGGCCCAATATAAGTAGCTGACATTCCTAAATCTACTGCTCCTGCTTCAAATGAGCATCTTGTTCTAGTAGAATCTTTTTCAAATATCATAGCTATTTGTTTGCCTTTTAAATACATATGTGATTCGTGATTATGTTTTTGTTTCTTTAAAGTAGTAGCTACCTTAATTAAATGATTTATTTCCTCTGGAGTAAAATCAAGTAATTTCAAGAAATCTCTGCCTCTCAAATCTACCATTTTACATCCTCCCTAACTAGAGGCATAGACATACACCTAGGGCCTCCACGTCCTCTTCCTAATTCAGCTCCATGAATTTCAATTACTTTTATTCCTGCTTTTACTAATTCTTTATTAGTAACATCATTACGATCATAAACAACTACTGTTCCAGGAGCAATACATAATGTATTAGATCCATCATTCCATTGTTCTCTTTCACTAGCTACTTTATCTCCACCTGCACATGGAATTAAAGTAATATCATGCTTTAAGTATTTCTTTAAAATCTCATCTAATGGGGCATTTATTTCCTTAACATTTAAATCTTCAAATGTATCCGGATCAAACCCCTCAGTAATTTCAAATACTTGTAATGTTCCCATAATACCAGGATGATAAGTAAATGTATATTTATCTATCTGAGTAAATACTGTATCTAAATGCATAAATGCACGAGATTCTGGAATATTAAAAGCAAGTACTGTATCAATCTTACAATTAGGATCTTTAAAGAAATTCTTAGCTAATTGATCAATTGCGGCAGGTTCAGTTCTTTGAGATATACCAATCGCAATAATATGATCATTAATATTTAATAAATCTCCACCTTCAGTTTTCCAATTATAGCTTCTATTATAGTATTGCGGAGTCTTCTTATAATCTTTATGATATTTAAAGATATATTCTCCATAAATACATTCTCTATTTCTAGTAACAGAATACATATGATTAATATCTACTCCTTCTCCAACACAAGCAAAGTTGTCTCTTGTAAAGTATAAATTTGGCATTGGATCTGCAATAAACTGATCAGGTGTATCTATTAAATCAACTAGTGTTTTTTCAATATTTCTTTGTTTCTTAGGAATATCTCCTACTTGAATACCTTCCATTGTCTTTAATACTAATTTCTTTGGATCTTCTATCTTATTTAAGTATTCATATACTAAATTTTGATATTTAATAGTATTAATTCCTGCTTCTTCAATAAATTGTCTAATAAATTTTTCCCTAATATTAGGATTTTGTCCGATAGCTTCAGCCATTAAATCTTCAAGGTATACGACCTCTACTCCATTATCTTCTAAAGCTGCCGCAAACAAATCGTGTTCCTTTTGGGCATCCGGTAAAAATGGGATATCATCGAAAAGTAACCTTTCTAGCGTATCAGGCGTTAAATTTAATAATTCATTACCTGGACGATGTAATAAAACTTTCTTTAGAATACCAATTTCACTAGTAACATGAATGCTACTCACACCACCACTCCTATCTTTCCTATTTTATATAATTATTATATATGTTTTATTGCAATTTGTAAACACCCAAAAAAAAGACAACTGTTTGTTGTCTTTTTTAATCAAGGAGTTCAATTTCAAGAATTGAAATAACTGTTCCTTCAGTATTGTATCTTACTAAAATGGAGTCTCCATTTTTTATAAAAGGTAAATTATTCTTATCTATTTTAATTGATACTTTATACTTTTGACCACCATTATCAGTAAAATAATAATACGTATTCCCATCAACACTTGCAGTAGTT
This sequence comes from Bacilli bacterium, assembly GCA_017432665.1. GTDB lineage: Bacteria > Bacillota_I > Bacilli_A > RF39 > UBA660 > UBA3789. Next base: position 2,316 of record JAFRIS010000033.1, on the reverse strand, counting down.
AAATTATTAATTGTAACTACTTTTTCTAACTTAGTTCCACTTGTATCTTCTCCAATATCATTTAAATATGCTTCACTAGCTTTAACAATGCCTTTACTGCTATCAGTAACTACTACTTTTTGATAATCTTCTACATCTACAAAACCATACATTTTAACTAATCCAGCATTATCTTTTAAAGATACTAAGTATGTTGGTTTACCATTTAAATTAATAAGTAATGGGAATGTTGAAGAGTAATTCATTTGTTGTACTTGTCCCTTAGCTGATTCCATAGCACTAAATTCCTCTGCTCCTGCTACCCCATAGAATTTAGTTTCTTTAGTACGCATATTTGTTAGGATAAATCCAATATTAGATTCATCACTTATTACTGAAGTAATTCCAGTGTATAAATAGACATCATCATCCTGAGCTAAGTAATTGTATCCTGCAGTAGTCTTAACTACCCCTTTTTGACTAATTAGAGAGTTAATAAAGCCTTTTTTATAACTACCCCAATCATTTACTTGTTCTAGGATTAAATCAGCTTCATATACATGATCTACCCATCTTGGAACATCTTTTACTGAATAGTATTTACTTTTACCATTAACAGGATTAAAGATAACTACTCCTTTTACTTCTCTACGTAATCCTACACCTGCGTATTTGATAACGCTAGCTACCCAATATGGATGACCTTCATTATCTATTTCAAAGTCTACTGCCCCAAAATTAAAAGTAGGATATTTAAATTGTAATTTACGATATAAATTGTCATTAAATAATCCACTAGGAGCATATTTCATACCTTTTTCTAATTTAACTAATTTAGCTTTACCGGTAGTGGAATTAACTGTAATATACCCTTTAATTCCCTTTCCTCTATTAGTAAGCCATTTAATTACTCCATTATACTCTAATGGTGTAACTCTAATTATTTCATCATTATAATTAATTTGTGTATATTGATCACTAACATCAAATTGAGAAACTAATTCACTCATTTGACCCATTACTCTATCTCCTAATTTTTCTGATGAATCACGATCTAATAATGGCAATTTATTAAAGTCTACTTCTTTTACATCAGTAGTAAAATCTGCTGTTTCATCAACTGTAATTCTTTTATAATATGTTCTTGCATTAAATAATGGTGATAAGAAGAAATTAATAATTATTATTAATAAGATAATTACTGGTACTGCAATAAATATTTTATAGTAACCCATTCTTTTTCTTCTTTTAATTCCTGTAAATAGTTCAGATACTGCTACACCTAAAGTGAGTATAGACATTAAACTTCCAAATACTAATAAAATACTAATAATAAATATCCAAAAGCCCCAATTGTTTATATTAAGACTTGGATACATCCAATAATATATAACTAATGTATATACTACTGTAATAATAATACTTGCAATAGTTCCATTTTTTCTAAGATTTTTCATATAATCAACTCCTGTCTATATTATAGACTATTTAACTTGAAAAAAACAGTCTTTTATGATATTATATGTAGCACTTAGGGGGATAGAATATGATAAGTAATAAAGTTGATGGTTATATTGAACCAATAGTTTGTAATGGTGATATTTACAATTACAAGATGTATATGTTATATAACGGCATAGAACCATGTTATTTAAATAATTTTCCTGAAACAGCAAGTTTTGCTAGTTACTTTAAAAGAAAAATGAGTTGTAGGAATGATGAAATGTTATTTGCTAATACTTATGGTTTAAAAGCAAAATATGATGATCAAGATTCAATGCTTTCTACAATAACAGGATTAGATAACATTGATAAATCTCTTGTTTCTTTAATTTGTGCTTGTACTAATTTAGATATTCAAGCAGATTTAACTATTCATATTAAAGATAAAGATTATCCATTAGTAAGAACTGTTGATGACAAAAAATATGTTTCATATAATCTTACTGATTTAAGTGATAAAGGATTAAGCGATGATGTCCTTTTAGATCTTTCTTTAGATATCGAGAATTTAAAAAGAACAAAAATACTTAGTCAAAAAAGAAGATATTAATATCTTCTTTTTATTATGAACTTGAGGATTCTGAATTATATAATCCTTTATATACTTTACTTGTTTTTAATAATTCTTTATGAGTACCTGAAGCAGCTAATTTACCTTTATCAATAACATGAATGGTATCAGCATCTACTATTGTACTTAATCTATGAGCAACTATTACAACAGTATGATCTTTTACTAGTTCATCTATTGTTCTTTTAATATATTCTTGACTTTCATTGTCTAAAGCAGAAGTTGCTTCATCAAATAAAATTATTTTAGTATTTAAAAGTAAT
>JAFRIS010000032.1 GCA_017432665.1 Bacilli bacterium | reverse complement strand
TGGATTTTTAATACTAATATTATCTTTAGTATTATCTTTCTTAAAAGAAGTTTTATTCTTATTTGAATCAGCCCCTACATGTAGTGGTAAATATAATTTATCACTAGGCATTTGATATTCTTTATGGGTTGCGACTATTACTTTAATATCTTTCATTATATTACTCCTTAATGTATCTATATTGTATCATAGATATAGTTTTATTACTAGAAAAAAACAGACACTATTTAGCGCCTGTTTTAAATAATACTGCTTTTATTGTTAAAAATATTACTGCAATATCCATAAGTAAAGAACAATTTTTTATATAATAATACTCTAATTCCAGGCGTCTCTTATAAGTTGTATCACTTCTACCATTACATGCCCACCAACCAGTTATTCCAGGTTTTATACTTTCATATATTCTTGCTTTTCCATGGTGTTTTTCTAATTCACCTTCTACTAGAGGTCTAGGTCCAATCAAACTCATATCATTTATTAATACATTTATAAATTGTGGTAATTCATCTAATGAAGTTTTTCTTAAGATTTTACCTACTTTAGTAATTCTTGGATCTTCTTCTAATTTATGATTCTTTTGCCATTCTCTACGGTATTTCTTATGCTTTAATAATTTTTTCAATACTTCATCTGCATTTGGTACCATTGTTCTATACTTATATAATTTGAAAATTTTACCATTCTTTCCTACACGTTCATGTGTATAAAAAATAGAACTAGTATCACCTGTACATAAATATATTACTTTAATAATAATTGAGACAGGAATTAATAAAGCTATTCCTATTAATGAAAATAATATATCAAAAAATCTTTTTACTGAAAAATACAATGTTCTTTTGAATTTTTGATATGTTGTCAACTCTTCATTTTCCACGTTACAACCTCACTGTCAATTAATATTTTTATTAGTAACCCCGTAAAAAAATAAGGCTTGAACCCTAGTTTTATTCCCACTAATATTGTATCATACAATGAATTTTATTCAAAGGAAAATATTAAAAAAAGAAGTGAATTTTTATCACTCCTTTTTTATTTCCTTTGCACACAACAGTTTTGTTATTCTCTATTATTTAATTTCTTTACAAAATCTGCGACTTCTTTACCTTTAGCACCATCAAATGCTCTTAATACTTCAATTGGTATTGCAAAAATAATTGTATTAGATTGATCTGATGATAAGTCGTTTAATGTAGCTAAAGTTCTTAAATGTAATGCTCCTGAAGATGCAGACATTGTTTCTGCAGCTTCTGCTAAGTTAGCAGCAGCTTCTTTTTCACCAATAGATTTAGTAATAACTGCTTGTTTTTCTCTTTCAGCTTCAGCAACTTTACCCATAACTCTTTGCATTTCTTCAGGTAGTTTTACATCTTTTAATTCAACATTTTCTACTTTAATTCCCCATGGATCTGTAGCTTCATCAATTATTTTACAAATTTCTTCAGACAATCTATCTCTTTGAGTTAATAATTCATCTAAAGATACTGTACCTACTACATTACGCATTGTAGTTTGAGCAAGTTGTGATACTGCATAATGGAAATTCTCTACTGCGATAATAGCTTTACTAGCATCAAAAACCTTATAATAAATAACAGCATTAATTCTAATAGTAACATTATCTTTAGTAATTGCATCTTGTTCAGGTACATCTACTGCTTTAGTTCTGATATCAACTTTTTGATATGATTGGATAATTGGTAAAACTATATTCCAACCTGGATTTAAAATTCTCTTATATTTTCCTAATTGAAATAGAATACCCCTTTCATATTCAGAAATTTGTCTGATAGAACATAAAATAATAATAACGATAATAACTAATAATACAATTGGCATAATCTTCTTCTCCTTTCTATTAATTTAATTATATAGCACTCTATTTTTCTAATCAATAAAAAAATAGATATTTCTATCTATTTTTATATAAGTCTATTCTCTCTTGTATTCTATCTTTTCCTAATATTTTCATAATACTAAATAAATCAGGAGATTTAAGTCTACCAGTAATCATTACTCTAATGGCTTCACAAATATCACCTACATGACCTTTATAGTCTTCTGGATTATTTTTATATTCTTTAGGACTAGCTGCATAACCATTCTTAGTTGCGAATTCTCTTACTCCATTAAACCATGTTTCATTATCACAATCTAGTTTTAAATAATTATTTACATAATCTAATACTAAGTCTATATCATAATCTTTTTCTGATTCATTCTTAGAGTAATTTTCTTTCTCAAATAGACTATCTATGGCATAACTAAATTCTTCTTTTACTTCACTATATTTAGATATATCTTTACGAGGACGTGGTCCATCTTTTTCTATACTTAAGAATTCAATCATATCTTCTTTATTATCTTTTAGTAACTTAGAATACTCAACATCGTGCTTTTCAGCCCATTTAAGTGTTTCTTCATATACTTCTTTTCCGCTCTTACGAGAAAAATAAGTTTTACATAGATTAACTAACTTAGCTTCATCAAATGAGGTTCCACCTATTGCTTGTTTATCAAATGAGAATGTAAAATCACTAATATTCTTATCTGAATTACTTAAATACCATTCTTCAAAATTGGTATTTGTAATAGTAGCTAAATATAAATGTAATGCTTCTATTGGAATACCATTCTCATCATAATATTTAACTCCAAACCATGGATCTTTTCTTTTACTTATCTTTCTAATATTTCCTGTTTCTTGATCCTTAATAGTAATAGGAGCTATATGAGCATATTTAACTGGTTCAAAGCCTAACACTTCAAATAATTGAATATGTAAAGGTAGACTACTTACCCATTCATCTCCTCTAATAACATGTGTAGTATGCATTAAATGATCATCTATTGCATGAGCAAAATGATATGTAGGTGTTCCATCTTTCTTTAATAAAATAGTATCTACATCATGTTCTGGAAACTTTAATTTTCCCTTAATACAATCAACTACTTCTATTTCATTTTTAGGATTACCTGGACTTTTTAATCTAATAACATATTCATCTTTGTTATTAAGATGTTCTTTTACTTCTTCAAGTGATAAATCTCTATCTTGTGCATAAACTCCATATATACCAATTTTAGTTTTATTAATCTCTTGTTCTTCTTTAATAGTAGCAATTTCTTCTTCTGTCATAAAACATGGATAAGCTAATCCCTTTACTATTAAATCTTTTACATAAGTTTGATATATCTCAGTTCTTTCACTTTGCCTATATGGTCCATATTCTCCTCCGAAAGAATATCCTTCATTTGGTAATATATCAAAGTCATGTAAAACACTAACTATATTTTCAATACCACCATCAACCATTCTTTTTTGATCAGTATCTTCTATTCTTAAAAAGAAACTTCCATTACTTTGTTTAGCATACATCATATCAGCAAAAGCACTTAATAAATTACCTAAATGAACAAATCCTGTAGGACTTGGTCCATATCTAGTAACCATTGCTCCTTCTGGTAAATCTCTTTCTGGATATTTATCTTCATAGTAATCTCTTGTCTTATCTATATTAGGAAATAAGATATTAGCTAATTCAATTCTTTCTTTGTCAGTCATAACTACACCTCTTTTTAATACATTATAATAATACACTAATTCTTTAAAAAAAGAAAGAAAAACTACCTAGTTTTACTTTCTTTTAAGCCTTCTAAAATTCTTGAATAATGGCGAGTTGCTTTTTCAACTTCAATAAATTCTAACATTTCTCTAGTTTCATCAGTTATTGCTTCTCGTCTTATCAAATGATAGGCAACGGATAATTCATCATCATCTAGCGCTCTTAAATACTCTCTTAAACCTGATTCACGAAATCTATTAGTTAAAGTGTGTATGGAAACAGGACTTTCAACCATTAAGTTTAGTTCTAATAAACCTTCTAGATCATTATCTTTCATTTATGCTTACCTCCTTTTTTGTCATTTTTCTTCTTAGAATATTGTTTTATGAATTCTATATATATTTCTTTTTCATCTTCTAAATCACATGTCTTTTTAAATTTACGATAAGCTTTTTCTCTATATAAATAACTTAGCATATCCTTGTTTTGACTAAAATATTTATTATTTTTCATTTCTTCTTCCAAAATAAGTAATTCTTCATCACTTAATTCTCTTATGTGTTCTAACTTAGTAAATATTTCTATATCGAAATATTTATACAAATTTTTACTTTTTGCCATATTCCTTATTTTAACAGTAATTAAACCATTAAAAAATACCACTCCTTTATCAAGTGGTATTTATTATACATATAATTTTTTATTTGTCAAAATAATGGCTGCCCCAGTTAGATTCGAACTAACGCGTAATGGAGTCAGAGTCCACTGCCTTACCGCTTGGCTATGGGGCAAGCACACATTAATTCTATCTCTTTTAAGACTAAATAGCAACTTTTATTTTGCTAAATCTTTAAATTTACTTGCATCTGGTTTAAGTGTAGAAGCAATACTGTTTGAATTAGATGCAGTTTCTGCACTAGAAACTATTCCAGCTACAGTTTCTAATAATTTGTAATCATATTCATTATCCTTAGTTTGTACAGTTACAGAAGCGTAATTCATAGCATTTATTTTTGTCATACCAAATAAAGCTTTATCTCCACCTTGAGCAATTTCTAGTACGATATATTCATTACCGCCAAGTGTTTTAATAGCAGCATCATTACTATCTATACCATTTGTTTTTAGAATACCTTTCATTTTATCTTTATTTGCTTTTAGAGCTTCAAAACTACCTTCTTCAACAATTATTTCAGCCATCCAAGTACCTTTTTCATCTGAAACAAGAAGTTCATCAGCTGTTACTTCATATATATAGTCACCTGGAATAGTAAATGTAAATCCATTATGTGTAGCTTTGCTTGATGTTTTACTTACTGGAGTTGCTGTACCTCCAGAATTACCACTATCAGCAGTACCACCTGTTCCACTACCCTTTCCTGAAGTAAAGATAATAGCTCCTGCAATTAATGCTGCAACAACTACAACACCGATTACAATATATAAAATATTATTGTTTTTAGCAGCTGGTTGTGCTACTGGTTGCTCACTAACAGGTGTAGCTACTGGTGCTGCCATTGGATCAGCAACTGGTGCTGCTACTGGTTCAGCTACAGGTGCAGCCATTGGATCAGCTACAGGTGCAGCCATCGGGTCAGCTACAGGTGCTGCCATTGGTTCAACTGCTTGAGCAACTGCTTCAGGTTGTACTGGTTGTTCTGGATTTAGAACTTCTGTTTGTTCTACTGGAGAATTTATTGGTTCTCCACAGTTTGTACAAAATTGATCGTTCCCTACTATTGGAGAACCACACTTTTTACAATTCATTTCTCATACCTCTTTCTTTCTATTTCTTTTTTGTTTCAACAGTAAAGTTAACTAATTCATTGATAACATCATTTGTTATAGTTTTATCATTACCGTCTATTTCTACGTATAAATTACCATCATCAGGCATTTCATAAAATAAAACCTTTTTGTTTACATAGTACTTTATTCTATTACTTGTAAACATTATACCACTTATGTCTGTGTAACCACCATCATAAACTTTAAATTTATTATCATTTACTGTCAAGTCACCACTATATGTTAAATACTTACTAGCACCATATGCTGTTTTTATATAAGTATTGTTAATTATTTTTATATAATCATCTGGCTTTGTTTTCAACAGTTTATATCTAACAGTGTAATCATAGTTATCAATATCTTCATTATAATTATAAGCATAATTTCTTTCTTCATACACATTAGTATTTTTATCTATTTCTTTATACTTATCTGGTATTTTAATTGTAACTGTTCTTATATTATTATAATCATAATTAACATATCCTTGTAATTTACCAATCAAGAAGTTATCTTCTTTTTCTGGTATTACATAACTAGCATAGTTAATTGACTCAACTGGCTTAATCATATCTATTAATTTCTGAGTAATAGCCATTCCTTTTGCTTCTAACTTAATTATTAAGAAATGATTATTATCTAAAGCATATAATAATTCAACACTTTCACGGGACTCTTTGGCTTTCTTGACATCAGTATTAGTATAATCATAAGCATTATTATTAGTATAAGTATTCTTATATATATACCCTAGTTGCTTACCATCTAATTTAGCAACTGATTCTTTAAAATCAGAATAATCTTTATTACCTTTTTCATGATAATATTTGTAATCATTATAAACATTTCCATACTCTTCATCTTTATCTAAATATTCATAAATATTTCTATTTAAAATACTTGTGGTTAAATAAATATTATGTTGACCATCTCGATATTCAAATTGACCTAGTTTAGAATCAAGAGTTTTTCTTTCAAAAATCTTTGGTAAATTATATTTAACCAAATAATGATTACTAGCTACTTCGTATGTTTCAACATCTTTTAATTTTTTATCTAATTTATCATTCTTTGAATATTCTATATTACTAGTCTCTAATTTAATATCTTGTTTCAAATCAAATTTCTTATCTTTAACATTTAAATTATAAATTATATAGTGAACACTATCTAATAAGATATCAAAGTATCGATCATCAGCTTCATATCTAATAGTAATTAGTTTATCACTTTTCTTATATAAACAAAGCATTGCTTGTTCTTTATCGTTTTCATATAGAAGTTTATAACCTTTATACTTATATTTTGTTAATTTATCTTCATTTTTAGATATAAGTTTATAATTACTATTTTGTTTTTGAACACTATATATTACTTCATCTATTAAATCATCTATTGATGAATATCTATACTCATCAGCAAGTTCAGCGATTTGAATAGTTACTTTGCTACCACTACTATGTTTTAATACAATACTATTTTCTTTCTTTTCTTTTATTTTCCAAGTTTTATCATATTGTATAGCATAGTTTTCATTATTTATTCTTTTTATAGACGAGTGATTAACAAATAATCCTACTAGCAGCATTATACATACACCAAGTAATAGTACTGATGCAGCAGATATAATTACAATTTTATTATTTTTATATATTTCTTTTAATGTCTGCATCATAATTTCACCATCACTATAATCAAATAATCAAACTCGTCCATAACTATTATTTGATATTTATCATTTTTATAAATATCTTTTGAAGAACTATCTAATACTTGTTTATATCCATCTTTAATTAGTTTTTCTTCAAAAGAAGCAGCTAATTGCATACTAGTAATATATTTTGAAATACCATTTTTATATCTCAAACTAACTATTCCATCCTTATAACTTGCTTTTACTAATTCTAATTTAATAGTATTCTCTATATCACCTATTTTAGAATACTTTTTCCATTTGCCTTTAGGAATATTATTTGTTATTTTTTCTTCATTATACTTAACATAGTAATATTTTTCCTTTAATTTTTCAAAAGTTATTGATTCTATTTTATCAAGGGCTAAATTCTTAAATTTATCTTGAATTTCTTTTAAAGCATCAGAATTCATAGCAATTGAAATACTAGCATTAGTTGACTTCGCTGTATTTATTCCAATAACTTCTCCAGCTTGATTAAATAATGGACTTCCTTCATCAACTTGTGTTAACGGAATTGAAGTTTGAATGTAGTTTTCATTTGAAATAACAATTCCTGTTTGAACTACTGCTCCTGTTCCTAATTTACCACTTATTACGATCGCCGGATCTTCTACTTTAACTTTTTTATAATCTCCGATTTTTGGAGGAGAATTATTACCATTACTTACTTTTATAACAGCTACATCTGTTTCTGGATTAGCAGTAACAATACCCTCGATATTATATGTTCCATTACTACTTGCTGCTGTTATATACTGAGCATTAATTAATGACTTTTCCAAGAAATTCCAGGTAGTAATTACTAAACCATTACTTATAAAGAAACCATTTGCTGATGCAACTACCATGTTATTATAATAACTATTTAAATATACTGCGTTCCTAGCATTATTATTATAGATATTATTCAACTCACTTTGAGGCATTTGCTTTAACTTATCAAAATTATAAATATTACTTAATTCAGATTCATATGATGGTGCAATTGCCATTGTCTTAGATTCTGCTGGTGTAACCTCATTAAAGTAAGCTGCTAAATTATCAGTATCTTCACCATATAAATAGTATAATTTCCATTCACCTTTAAGTTTTTTATAGTAGTAATGCATAACATAATTAGTATCTACATACTCGTATTTCATAGGATCTGCTTTACTTTGCTCTTTTATTTTTACATTTTGCAAAGATATTGTACTCATAACTAAATTATCACTAATTGTTACACGAATATCACCATAAGAATCATAAATGAGTCCCAATTCACTAGCCTGAATAAATATTTGAGGCATTGCCATTCCTGAAATAATATCATCTAAATATTCTTGACTTTCAGTATCAAATTCTTCTGGATTATTTTTATCTTTAGGTATTTCAGGATCATACCTTAAATCAAACCAAGCTTTTTTTCTTTTATAAAAATCTTCACTAGATTCATTTGTATTATTAAAGTCTCCAAATAATAAATATGTTGTCTTCTTAGTTAAATTTTTTATTTCTTCTTCTAATTCTTTATTATCATTTTCTATTGAATAACTCAAATTATAATTTTTGTTAAAATTGCTTACAATATTGTCTTTTTTACTATCATCTGTGAATGATAATTTAGAAGTATCAAAAGTAAATTTATTTGATAAAGCAAATACTGTAATAGAACTAACTGATAGCAATAATACTATTAATATTAATCTCTTCTTCATACCTGCCACCTAACCTTCTAACTTCTTTTTTAATACAGCCACAACATATTTACTTGCATCTGCTGCATTATCATTATTTAGATAAACATCATGGAATGATTCAGCAATTGTCTCATCATAAATATACTCACCGCTATTATTCTTTGCCATTGCATATTCAGAAATAGTGGCTCTCCATTCATCTAAACTCATAGTTGTATTATGATCTTTTTTATAATTTTCATATGCTTCTTTTATCATTTCTAAAGAAAAGTTTCCCAATCCAAAGTCTGTTATTAAATCATATAAATCATTTACATCATCATCTTCAATTAGCCTAATAGAATCTACATTATGATTATTCATCATAGCTAAAAATGACAAGTAATGACCTAATTCATGAGCAACTGGGGAATACATAGTTGCATTCTTTGGAAAGTGTCCAGAATTAGAACCTTGCTCTACTGATGATTTTAATCTCTCCGGATTTAAAAAATAAGATGTATTTAATAATACTTGTGTTTTCATAGCCCAAGGATATTCAGTATCAGTATCAGCAGTAGCAAAAGTAAACATTGGCATAAATGCAGCAATATAATTATTATTCATATCTACATTAGCTAATGATAGATTTGTTAGATATCCTCTTACACTTGGATATTCATTATAAATTCTTTTAAATACATTACCAATCTCTTTAGCAAAATTAACATCCATTTCACATAAATTAACAGCTGTAATTCCATAATCTTTTATTATTTCTTCTTCTATTTTTTTAATTTCTTTTGGACATTTACTCTTTTGACTTACTGAGTCCTTAACTATTAATTTATTTGCATCTTTAATATTAGTTAATTTAACACCGGTATAAGTATTATCATAAATAATTGCAGTTTCATATTTTCCTCTTTTAGGTAGTTCTTCTTCTGGTGTTTGTGGTACCTCAGTATCTGGTTTATTAGGATTTTCACCAAAATAATAACGGCCACTTGAATTACTTGAAAAATGAACTCCTAAAACTATTAAAATTAGTAAAACAAAACCAATTCCTACTCCAATAATAATTCTATTTCTATCATCAAGATTTTCTAATGACTTTATGACATTATTTTTAGAATTATTTGGAATTTGATCATTTTTCTTGTTAGTATCTATCGGATTACCACATTTACTACAAAATTTTTCATTTGGTCTAATGGGATCTCCACATTTATTACAAAACATAAAGCCACACCTCTATTCTCACAATAAATTGTATCACAAGTTTACAAAATAAAAAAGTCAATTTCTGACTTTTTTATTCATCATTTCCAATTAATAAGCATATAATCATCCTATCTGTTTCTATAAAGTATAAATCCTCACAGAAAAAGAAAGGTCCGTAACCATTGTATTCTGATCCGATATAGTTCATCACATTAGAATCTTCTGGGACCGTATATATTTCTTTTACATCTCCAGATTCTATATGTAGCCAATGTAATAATCCTTCTATTAAATCTTTATTATTACCTAATAAGTCAATTAATAATTGTTCTAGACTATTATCATATTTTTCTATATTAAACTCTTCTTTCGGTATCTCATACATTTCAATAAACTTCTTTTTATAATCCTTCTTTTCAAAACAATCTGCTTGAATATAAGAAGGTCCTATTGTTTTAGAAACACTAGAAGACAAATTAAATAGTCCAGATATATATGAACTAGAGTTTGCTAGATACATATAATCACCTACCTAATTATTTTAATAATTTTGTTTACTTCTATATTTAGATTATTTTCATCGCTATTAATCATTGAATATGAGTATGCATAATCATTATATTTCCAAATAGCATAAGAAGTATCTTCATATGTATATAGTTCTATATTTATTCCACTAATACTTTCTTCTTTTGCTTTTACTCCTCCATAAATACCACTAGGATCATCAATATCTTTTTCTATATCAAATTGTGATTTATCTTTATAAATAATCCTACCGTGATTAGCATATTTATCATTACCAATAACAATATACTTATCGACATCTTTATCTAGAATTACTGGAACATTATAACCTAAATATAGACGCATTTCATCAGCACTTTTAACTTCCGTTAAAGGATTAGGTAATTCCATTAATTCTTCTGTATGTTGATCTTTAACCATAATAAATCTTATCCCCAAAAATAATATTCCAATACAAACAACAAATATAAATATCCAGCCAACTAATCTTATTTTATCTTTCATTTACTTCTCCTTATTTGTTTTCCATAATATAAAACTAATTCCATATGTTAGCAAAGTCATAATAGGCATTACTATAATTATTGTCCATACTCCATTCTGAACAAACCAATACCAATCATAGATAGGTTCTACTTTACCATTTTCCATATGAATTAAAATATTTCCTAAATAAAATATTGCATATACAAACATTGGCATTAGTCCGTAAAATGAATCTTTAAATGATAATACCTTGTTTTTTTCAAAAAGCATAAAAGTTATTATACTAAGTACTGGTATAATCAAATGAAAAAACAAATTACTATTCATTATTAATACTTTTACTCCACCATCTATTATGTAAGCTAAATAAGTGAAAGTAATTAAAAATGTTAAAGCAACACCAGTAGTAGCCATTAATTTTAATATATACATAACTCTAGGTATTTTCTTAATTTCTTTTTTTAATAAAACAAATTCATAATAAGAAAATATTAAAGCTACTATACCAATAAATAAATTAGAATCTACAGTAAAGTATTTAAGCATTTCTAAGCTATTAGATTCTAATACTATTTCACTTCCGCTCATAAATCTAAAGCCGGTAAACATACAAAATGAAGCAAATACTACCAATAGAACTATTATTACATTTAATACTAGCGATATTTTAATATTCTTCATATATTTTTATTTCCAATCAATTTTTATCGTAGCAGAAGCATCAGTTACTTGTAATGCTAGAGTAGTTGTTTTACCTTTTACAACTTCAAATTCATCAACATCATCGATTAAACTATATGTTCCGTCATCTCTTTCTTGAAACAATCCATAACGATCTGCTTTTAAAGTTATTTTTTCTTTTTCTACTTTCTTAATAGTTATTTCAAATTCATCTCCAAATAACTCGCAATTAAACTTATCTCCCTCTACAAACTTATTAGAAATATCTTTTCCATCACAATCAATTTTTAAATTAACCTTTCCGCTATTATTAACACAACCTGTTAAACTAATCATTAATAAACAAATAATAACTACACTAAATAGTTTTTTTCTCATAATTACACCTTCCTATTTAATACTTTTTCTTGTTTCTTTTCAATCACATTTAGCTGTATGCCTTCATAATGAGGAGTATCTTGATCAAAAGAGTAACCCACTCTATGAATTCCCCCAATATATTTAAAATCTTTTACTTCATAATCTAAGTCTTTTACATAAAAGTTAAATGCTTTATATAAATCCTCTTCAGTCAATTTAGTTTTAGCAATTTCTACCATATCACCATATTTTAAATGTTCTAGTAAATAGAAATCTATTTTAGGTTGATTATTTTCAATTGATAATTCCTCTTTTACTGAAACATTATAATCTTTACCTTGACTAAAGTATTCAAAAAGAGCCTCATCAACAACCTCTGGATTTAAATAAACATTCTTTTTAGCATCCTCATTATTTAGAACTTTATATGTCTCAGAAATTGCTTGAATACTATTACAACTAGCAATAAATTCTTCAGTAAACTTAATAGCATCTTCTAAACTATTAAACTTATATCTAGTTTCATTAGCATCTTCATCAAAGACACTCATTACACAATTATTGTATTCAATATCAAGACATACATAAAAATGCATTAAAGCAATTTCTAATCTGTTATCTCTAACAAACCAATGATTCAAACTTAGCTTCTTCATAATAACACCTCTATACTTCTATTTTTATTCCAACTACTCCATATTTATCTTGTTCTTCTTTAGTATAGAACTCATTAAATACTTCTAGCAAATCTTCTTTAGTCATAGACTTATCTGCGAGTAATTCAATATTATAACTATTAATTAATTTTTCAAATGAATCATACTTTAATAAATCAAGCACTTTTACTTCAAATGATTCATCTAAATTTTCATACTTAGAAAATCTAATTGTATCACCAATCTTAATCTTTTGTCTTTTCTCATCTAATAGTCTTATTTCAATTCTCTTAGTACCATGAAGCATATAATTATAATATTTTTCTTTCAATTTCATTTCATGTGTCATAATAACTCCTCTAAATTATTATAAAATAAAAAAGGACTAATTACTAGTCCTTAATATACATGGTAGCGAGAGAGGGAGTCGAACCCACGACCTTTCGGGTATGAACCGAGCGCTCTAGCCAACTGAGCTATCTCGCCATGTCAAGTTGCATAATAATAATATCAAAATAGATAGAAAATTGCAAGTATAAAAAAGAAAAAACCTATAAATATAGGTTTTATTTCTTTTTTTGAAATCAATAACTATTTGAAATTAACATTACTATTAAAATCCCCTACTATTTTCATAATATCTCTCGATTTACTTCTAATTTTATTAATAGTAATCTTTTTAAATAAATTTTTATCTACCAAACTAATTTCTAACTCATATACTTCATTTAACAATTTGTTTAATTCCTTATATTTTCCTTTAGTTCCAATAATACTATCAAACCAATTATTTATATCATATACTTCTCCAGCAATTCTTAGTTTTTCTAGTGTAGAAATAAAAGTTCTATTATTTAATATTTCTTTACAAATATAACTTTGTAAATAATAAGCATTAGAATTATATTTATGGTCTGTTTCTGAATTTATTGCATATATAGTAGGATCATTAGAATCAAATTCTTTAATAATATTAATAATATCTTCAGTTTGCTTAGTATTAATTATTTCTTCCAAAATAAATGATTCATCTTTCTTTACAAAACTTAAATCTCTATTATAAACACGAAAAGTTAAACCAGTTCTTAATAAAATATAATTATTAGTAACTTTTATTTCATTAACATAGGAATTAACTGCATGATTAAATTCATGAACTAAGTTATCTAATAATTCTACTAAACCTATATTACGATAATTATTAATTACCATATTCTTAGTAGTCTTATATTGATTATTTACTTTAGTTGGAGTTGACAAATAATAAGCTTTTATTATTTTACTTTCTTTTGGATTAATACTTATCTTTATATCTTTAAAAGTATCTAATATTAATTTTTCTTTAGCAATACCATATTTAATAATAAATGCTGGGATAATAATATATAGTAAATGTCTAAGATTACTATCATAATTATGAAAATTACATATTTCTTCAATATATGATTTTTCTCTTTCTATTATTGAATTACTGTTCATATCATCACCTATATTTAGTATATTAAAAAAAGTAGAAAATATCTACTTTTTAAACAATTATATCAGCAACTTGTAGTTTTATAATACCTAAAAGATCATTAATATTTACTTCTACTTGATAACCTATTTTACCAGCACTAAACATAATTGTTTCATAGTTTTTACTAGTACTATCAAATGTAGTTAAAAAGCTCTTTTTCATACCAATAGGAGAACAACCTCCATGGATATAACCAGTTAAAGGTAATAAGTCTTTTTGTTTTAACATAGAAACACTTTTTACTCCTACTGCTTTAGCAGCTTTCTTTAAATCCAATTCTTTGTTTACAGGTATTACAAAAACATAATAATTATTAGTATTAGAAACAGTTACCAAAGTCTTAAAAACGCGATTAGGATCTTCATTTAATACTTCAGCTACTTCTGTACCACTAATAGCATCAGTTCCTACATAACTGTAGCTTTTATAATCAATTTTCTTTTGTTCTAATATACGCATTACATTAGTTTTTTCCATTTAATCACCCAATATTAAACGTATTCATAAAGTTAACAACCATAGCTGCTGCTTCTGCACGAGTTGTATTACTTCCTGGCGCTAAATACTTTTTGTTATTAATTGTTTTACCATTCATTACTTTGTACTGTACTGCCCATTTAAGTGCTGGTTCTGAATACTGGTTTTTTACTTTACTATAATCAGCAAAGCTTGTCAAACTAGTTGTACCTGTTGAGTTAACTTTTTTATATCTTGCATAATTATTTAATATAACTGCTAAATCTTGTCTAATTATCGGATTGTTAGGACCAAACTTATTTGAACTATAACCATGAACAATATCTTTAGTAGCCGCCCATTTTACTGCATCTGTATAGTATTGTCCAATACCTACATCATCAAATTTGTTACTATAAGCAATACCACTTGGAGATCCTTCTATTCTCCATAAAATAGTTACTAACTGTCCTCTAGTTATTTTATCATTAGGACCAAATTTAGTAGCATTATAGCCAGCAATTATTCCTCTTTGATAAGCTTGTTTAACAGATTCATAGTACCAACTATTTACAGATACATCAGTAAAATTAAATTTAGGTACTACTGTAACTACACAAGTAGCCTTTAAATTATTTACCGTTGTTGCAGTAATTGTTGCTTTACCTGAAGCAACAGCTGTTACTACTCCATTATTTACTCTAGCAATACTATTATCGCTTGATGTCCAAGTAACAGATTTATCTAAAGCATTACTTGGTGTAATAGTAACTGTTAAATTACGACTCTTTCCTATTTCAAGTGAAAACTTAGTAGTAGATAAACTAATATTAGTTGGGATTAGCACTTGATCTGAAACTGTAACTACACAAGTAGCTTTTAAATTATTTACTGTCGTTGCAGTAATAACAGCTGTACCTGAACCTATTGCTTTTATTACACCATTAGTTACAGTCGCTACATTAGTATTACTACTTGTCCAAGTTATTACTTTGCTATCTGTTGTATTACTTGGAGCAATAGTAGCTATTAATGTTTCACTACCACCTACTACTAGATTTAAAGTACCTTTATTTAGACTAATACTATTAATTGGATTAGTAGATTCAGACCATTGAGCATATAATGTTAAATCACTAGCAACAGTGATTACTTGTCCATTAGTGTATGAATCTCCTGAGCCATCTGCTTTTGTATTCCAACCTATAAAGTTATTGTTTGCTTTAGTAAATAAATTATATTTTAATCTAATGTTCTTACCAGTAGTTAACTTCGTAGCTCGCATACTTCCACTACCACCATTAGCATTAAAATTAATAGTCTTATAATCACTTGTCCATACTGGTTCAATAGAAACATAATTATCAGCATTATATGGACTAGTCATAGGAGCTATATCCACTACTTTTTCTTCTTCATAATAAACTTCATCATTAATCCTCCAATATGAGAATTCTTTACCACTTAAATTAGTAAAGCTATTATTATTCAAAGCAAATTGTGTTCCATAATTTTTAGTATAATTATTAGATATAGAGTCATTTTCTTTACAAACATTATATGGACAGTAATAAACAATTTGATAAGTATGTCCATTACCCCATTGAGCATATAAATCTAAATCATGATATAACAAGAAAGAATCATTCTTATACATAGTACCAGTACCATCTGCTTTAGTGTTCCAACTAGTAATATGCTTATCATATCTAAATAATCTGTTCATATTATTAATATCAACATTACTTTGTCCGTTAGATGTCATTAAAGCATAATAAGATAAGTCTTTCCACTTTTCAGTTGTAGAATAATAGCTACCATCATTCTTATTAAATTTTATATTTGAAGTAGAATATGTATAACTACCGCTAGTAGGCTTACATATTCTTTTTAACGGAACTGATTTAATCACTTGATTATTATATAGTAATTCAAAAGTAACTGTTTTTCCACAAACACTATTATTAAGCTTTGGCTCTAATCTAATTAAACCATATAAATTAACTAATTTATCTCTTCTCCAGTTAGTAAAATAATCACTAGTAACATTATTAGTACCATCCATTACTCGATAACTTAATTCAGCATTTGCAGGTAGATTCTTACTATAATACTCTAAATTCAATTGATAAATAGAATTAGTAGATTCTATAAAGAGCGGATTATCAGTATCAATTACTCCAGATTCATCTTCATCATATGTAGTTCCACTACCGCTTACTATTGGATATAAATCATAATTATCTCTAACATTCGCAGTAAATACAGATATTCCATCATAAACAAATCTACTTCCATTAGTACTTGAAACTGTTACTTTGAATTCTTGATTATCTAAAATTATATTTTTACTACCAAGATTAAAAGTATAAAAACCTGGTTCTGCAACAGTAGCAGTAGCTACATTAGTATAAACATTAGTTCCTGTATTAATAGTTAAAGTATAGTTAGCATTTGTAGAAGCATTTAGTATTTTCACTTTTTCCAATCTTTCAGGTTTCTTATTATGGGTATCAAATTCCATCATTTGAGCTGCAGTAGTATAAAGGCCACTAGACATTGTTTGATTTACCCAAGGATTAACGTGATAATTATTATCCCAATATCTACTATCCATTCTAGTTAATGAAGTAATAAAAGAAGTAATTAATCTTGTAGAATCATATGTAATATAAACATATTTATATGGTGTATCATTTCCCCAAGAATTTCTTACTAACCAAGCACCTTTACCTGTTTTATAAGTACCACTACTACAAGATCCATTACTAGCAGAATAATGACTAGTACCAGCATCACAATAAGCATAACTGTAATTATCATTCCAACCAATTATTTGCATAGCATGACCTTGATTTTGATTAACAGTAGCACAATCATCTGTTTTCATTACTTTATTACCATCTGTATTGGTAAATCCACAACTACAATCAGGAGAATAAGTACCTACAAAAGGCCCTCCATAACTAAGCATATAACCTTTTACTTTATTGACATAACTATTTATTGTATCACTACTAGCTGTATTGGACTCAATTGTGGGAATTTGAATAGTCGAATTAACTTCATAAAGTGATTTATTATAATTTAAAATATCTTTTGGCCATTTAGCTGGAGAATTAGCTGACCAAGGTAAATTACTGTCAGCCATAAAAGCTAAACCATTAGCTGCGATAATTGATGAAACGTAGAAGTTGCCACCAGAAGCAATTTCTCTACTAGCATTATCAGAATTAGTATAAGCAACATAACTACACGAATCGGGTGGATTACAATTAGTTGTACTATCACTAGTATATCTATCAATCATTCCATTATTAGATGAAGCATAATCTATTTGTCTTACTGAAAAGACATCAGAAGAACTACTATAAGATACATCTTTATTCTTCAATAATAGTGTTTCAGCATTCTCTACTGTCGCAAAAGACCAACAGATAGGCAAATTAGCTTGATATTTCATTGGCGTAATAAAATTCTTATTATTGACATTTCTTAAATCATAAGTACTAGGATAACTAGCTTCTTCTACCTCTGTACCAACAAAGTCTAATACTATTGAATCAGGAATGTATTCAACCTGTTCTTTTTCTTTTTCAGATAGTTCCAAATACTTAATATATTGAGGATTTAAATAAGGGACATTTTCCTCTTTATTTTGTTCTGTTAATATAAGTTCACCTGTTGCTTCATAATATTCTTTAACATATTCTTTAGCTGCTGGAGATAAATACGAGTAAGCATCCTCTTTTAGTGCTTTACTTATATATTGATCTTCTTTTTTATTAAATTTATCTCCTACCAAAAGTAATGATAAAAGAATTAATAAGATAAGTTTCTTTTTCATAAGACAACTCCTTTATTATATCTAATATAATTATATCAAAAAGACCAAGAAAAAGAACCAATTTCTTGGTTCTATATGTCAAATGCATTTACAAAGTTTACTATCATAGCAGCTGCTTCTGCACGAGTTGTATTACTTCCTGGTTCTAAATATTTCTTGTTCTTAATATTTTTACCACTCATTACTTTGTACTGTACTGCCCACTTAAGTGCTGGTTCTGAGTAATTGCCTTTTACTTTACTGCAATCTGCAAATTCAGATAAATCTTTATCTCCAGTACTTTCTAATCCTTTATATCTTGCATAGTTATTTATAATAACTGCTAAATCTTGTCTAATTATTGGATTATTAGGTCCAAACTTAGTTGCATTATATCCATGAACAATATCTTTTGCTGCTGCCCATTTTACTGCAGCTCCATAATATTGACTTTCATTTACATCACTAAATTTATTAGAATATGACATACTACTTGGACTTCCATCCAATCTCCATAGAAGTGTTACTAATTGTCCTCTAGTTATTTTATCATTTGGTCCAAACTTACCAGATGCATATCCAGCAATTATTCCTTTGTTATAAGCTGTTTTTATTGTTTCATAATACCAACTGTTTTTAGATACATCTGGGAAAGTTACTTCTGATGTTGGTTCTTCTGATTCTTCTGGTTTTACTGTTACAAAGCAAGTTGCTTTTTTACCACTAGATGCTTGAGCAATAATCATAGTTGTTCCAGCTTTAACAGCAGTTATTTTACCAGCATTATCAACTGTAGCTATCTCTGGATGATTAGACGTCCAAGTAACTGTTTTATCAGTTGCATTACTTGGTGTAAGTGTAGCAGTTAATGTTTCACTTTCTCCTTCAGTTAAAGTTGTCTCTTCTTTATTTAATTTTATTTTAGTTACAACTATTGTATCAGAGACTGTTACAGTACATGTTGCTTCTAGTCCATTGCTTGTTCTAGCTGTTATTATAGCTGTTCCTTCTGCAACAGCAATTACTCTACCATTACTGTTAACAGCAGCAACTTCTTCATTTGATGTTGTCCAAGTAACTGTTTTATCAGTTGCATTACTTGGTGTAAGTGTTGCAACCAAATATTCGTTTTCATCTGTTCTTAATGTAAGACTATTTTTATTTAATGATATTCCTGTAACCTCTATTACAGGTTCAAATACTGTTACTTCGCATATTGCTTCTAAGCCATTGCTTGCTGTAGCAGTAATTGTAGCAGTTCCTTCATTAATAGCTGTTACTAATCCATTTGCAACAGTCACTACATCTTCATTTGATGATGTCCATCTAACTTCTTTATCAGTTGCATTACTTGGTGTAATTGTAGCAGTTAATGTTTCTGTTGCCCCCTCTTCCAAGGTAAGTGTCGTTTTATTCAATGTGATTTCTTCCACTGCTACATAAGCTTCGGATACTGTTACTTGACATGTTGCTTCTAAACCATTAACTGTCGTAGCAGTTATTATTACTGTTCCTGCGCTAACTGCTGTTACTACTCCATCTTCTACAGTAGCAACATTTTCATTTGAAGAAGTCCATTCAACCGCCTTATTTGTTGCATTACTTGGTGTAATTGTTGCAGATAGTGTTGCTGTTTCTCCTTCTTCTAAGTCTAATTCTGTTTCACTTAAAGTAATACCTTCTACTTCTATATAAGGTTCTGGTACTGTTACTTGGCATGTTGCCTCTAAACCATTAATTGAAGTAACCGTAATAGTTGCTGTTCCAGCACCAACTGCTGTTACTGTTCCATCTTCTACAGTAGCAACATTCTCATTAGAAGAACTCCATCTAATTGTTTGATCGGTTGCATCATCTGGAGTAATAGTTGCCACTAATGTCTCAGTCTCATTTACTTCTAGTGTAATAGCTGTTTTATTTAATTCAATATCTCTTACTGATATATAATCAAGTACTGTTACTTCACATGTGGCAGTGAATCCATTATTAGTTCTAGCAATTATAGTAGCTGTTCCATCTTCTCTAGCAGTTACTAATCCATTACTATCTACACTAGCTATACTTGGATCATTACTTGTCCATGTTACAGTTTTATTTGTTGCATTAGCAGGTATAACTGTAGCTACTAATGTTTCAATATCTCCTTCTTCTAAAGTAAGAGTTGTTTTATTTAATGTAATTCCTGTTGCTTGTACTTCTGAAGATAGTACTGTTACTGTACATGTTGTTGAAATATTATTTCCAACTGATACAGTTAATGTAGCTGTTCCTGGATGATTAGCTACTATTAAACCAGTTTCATCAGCAGTAAATACACTAGGATCACTGCTTGTCCAAACAGCAGGTGGAACGTTTGCTCCACTTGGGATTGGAGAAACTACTAATGTTTCACTTTCACCTTCAGTTAATGTAAGCGTTGCTTTATTTAATTCAATTCCAGTTAATTGTGGTACCACCGTTACTGTACATGTTGCTGAAACATTTCCAGAAGACACTGTAACAATAGCTGTTCCTGGACTTACCGCTACTATTTCTCCACTAGGATCTGCAGTAGCTACACTAGGATTACTACTTGTATATGAAGCAAATATTGCAGCTTCACTTGGTTCATATGTAAATCCTAAAAAGTCACTTTCTCCCACTACTAAGGTCATTTCTGTTTTATCCAATGTAATTGATGTTATTTCTACTGGATCATCTTCAATAACAGTTACTGTACATGTTGCAGTTGCTCCACTTGGTGCTGTTGCAGTTATTGTTGTAGTTCCTAATGCCTTAGTAACTATTTCCCCATCTTCATTGACTATCGCTACAGTTGGATCACTACTTTCATAAGTAATTCCTGTAATAGTAGCATTTGCTGGAGTAACATTTAGAGGTAAATCAGATGTTGTATCTACATATCTAGTTATGCTATCTCCTTCTGCGAATTCCATACTTTCAATTGGTCTTGCAACAACATGAACTAATACTGTTGCACTTGCTTGTTCGGGATCTGGTGATTGACCTATAATTCTAACTGTTCCTATTTCCGAAGCATATAATACTCCTTCATCATTTACCCAAGCGGCATATGGATTATAATCATCACCATCTTCATCATTAGGCATGTCAGGCTGCCATTGTACTTCTTGGTAAGTAGCATTTTCTGGTTCTACTGCATATCTTAGAGGTTGACTATCTCCAGGATACATAGTTATTTCATTTGTTTGTACTTCTATTGATTCAATCGGTATACCAACTGTTATATCAAATGTAGTTGATTCATTAAGACTATTAGTTGCAGTAATTGTTACGTTCCCAGGAGCTATACCTTCTACAATTCCATCTTGATCTACTGTGGCTATATTTTGATTACTACTTGACCATGTTATATTAGCATTTGCATCATTAACAGGATAAACAGATACTGTAGTTGTATATCCTGGCCAAATAAGTTCATCACCATAAATTGCCATACTGGTTCCTTCTGGTAATGGACTAAATAATGATTCATATGTAAATGTATCATTATAATCATATGTACTGTAATCAGATCTTATCCAATTAATATTTTTATTATTATCAATCACTTTAAAATCATCAGCAAAATGATATCCAAATAATGGTTCCAAATTTAATACATATCTATATACTTTACCAACTTCTACCTCAGGTAATTCAGAAAGATAATTGAAATACTCCCCATCTTTAACTGACCATTCACCATGAGATATTACAGTATCAGCAACAGTAACATTAGGCATAGATAATGTTTCTCCTGCGACTGGTGGATTTGATTGATTAATAACTACATCTCCTGTATTTATTACTAAATTAGATTCATCATCGCCAAAATAGAAATATCCATTAATTGTTTCTGAATATGGTATTTCTCCAGTAAATCTTAATCCTTTACAGTATTCACTATCAAAAAGTGAATCAATACTATGAGGAGCAACATAATAGGATTGTACATTAATTGTATATACATAGTATTTATCTTCTTCAAAGACATCACTACTAGTCATATCACGATTATCTGTTATATTCTTCCAAGATTGACTGACAATAGTATATTTACTATTATTCCTAGCTAAAGGTGCTTGTTCTCCTAATTCAGGAGTATCAATATCTATATAGTAATAATCATCTTCAGTAGGTGCTGGCATATCATTGAAATCACCCATATAGAACCTTACTATTGCCATTTTTTCATTAGGATACAAAGTTGTTGGAGGATCATATATATTGTTTCCTATACAATAAGAAGAATTTTCCTGTATATCTGCAAACCAATACTCAGTTAAATTAGTATTGTTAATATAATTTACAATATAAGCGTATTCTTTATCAGCTGCAAACGTTTCATTGTTTAACATTTCTCTATGTTCAGTGACATTTATCCATCGATCACTAAGAACTGTTATTCCTTCATGCCCAGCAAATATTGTTGGTGCTTGACCAATTTCTGGTGCAGATGGCAACGTTAAATAAAGTGCTTCTCCAGCTCCTCCTTCCCCTATTGCTCTTACCCCAAATGGTAAGATTAATGCTGTTAATAATATCAAGTATAATAGTTTAAAATATTTTTTCATAACATCATCCCTCTATTATAAATATAACAATTTTTTTTTATTTATACAATTTAAAAAAGAAAAAAGAACCAATTTATTGGTTCTATATGTCAAATGCATTTGCAAAATTGACTATCATAGCTGCTGCTTCTGCACGAGTTGTATTACTTCCCGGCTCTAAATATTTCTTATTCTTAATATTTTTACCGCTTATTATGTTATATTTAACAGCCCATTTAAATGCTGCTTCTGAATAATTTCCTTTTACTTTATTGTAATCAGCAAACCCAGACAGATTACCACTAGCAGTTAAATCTAATCCTTTATATCTTGCATAGTTATATAAGATAATTGCTAAATCTTGTCTAACTATATAATTGTTCGGTCCGAACTTACCAGCTGCAGTACCATAACCATGTACAATATCTTTTGCTGCCGCCCATTTTACTGCAGCTCCATAATATTGACTTACATTTACATCACTAAATTTATTAGAATATGATGCTGCACTTGGACTTCCATCTAATCTCCAAAGAAGCGTTACTAATTGTCCTCTTGTAATTTTATCGTTTGGTCCAAACTCACCAGATGCATACCCTGCAATTATTCCTTTGTTATAAGCTGTTTTTATTGTTTCATAATACCAACTGCTTTTAGAAACATCTGGAAAACTAATTTCTTGAACTGGTGCTGCTGATTTTACTGTTACAAAGCAAGTAGCTTTCTTTCCATTAGATGCTTCAGCGACAATCATAGCTGTTCCAGCTTTAACAGCTGTGATTTTTCCTCCGTTATTAACTGTAACAATTTCTGGATGATCAGATGTCCAAATAACTGTTTTATCAGTTGCATTACTTGGTGTAAGTGTAGCAGTTAACGTTTCACTTTCACCTACTGTTAAAGTTGTTTCTTCTTTATTTAGTCTTATTTTAGTAACTGCTACAATATTAGATACTGTTACAGTACATGTTGCTTCTAATCCTTTATTTGTTCTAGCTTTTATTGTAGTTGTTCCTTCTTTTAATGCCTCAATAACACCTGCATCGGTTACTGAAACAATAGTAGAATCAGCACTTGACCAAGTAATAGATTCAACTAATGCATTTTCTGGAACAATATTTACTGTTAATGTTTTTGTTTCTCCTACTCCAAGTTCTAATGTTTGATCTTGGAAAGTTATTTCCTCTGCTTCAGGTGGTCTCTTCTTAACAATCACAGTACATGTAGCAGTTATATTATTAACTGATCTAGCAATTATACGACCAGTACCTTCTTTTATTCCTGTAGCAGTTAAAGTACTTGGATTAAAACTAACATAACTAGTTCCTTCAAAACTCCAAGCTAATGTTTTATCAGTAGCATTTTCTGGAAGTACTATTGGTGATAAAACTACACTTTCACCTTCATATATTTCAAATCTATTTCGTTCAAAAGATACACTTTCTACATCAATTGGTCTAGGAATAACAGTAATTGTTACTGGTACTCTAATACTATCATCATAGTCAGCGATAGCAAAGACTTTAATTACACCTTCTTCCTGAGCATATATGCGATCTCCCACTAATATAGCAGCATCAGGATTGTAATCATCTCCATATTGATGACCTAAATCTAAATCTAATTCCCAACTAATACCTTGATTAGTAGCCTCATCTGGTAAAACCGCAGCCTTCAATTGTTGAGAATCACCAACATACAATGTTATTTCACTAGATTGTACTTCAATATCTTCAACTGGTACTCCAATAGTCATTTCAAAAGTAGTAAAATCATTAATACTATTTGTTGCAGTAATATATACTGTACCAGAAGCAACACCAGTAACATTTCCTTGTTGATCTACTGTTGCGACTGCGTTATTACTACTTGACCATGTTACATTAGCATTAACATCATTAGTTGGGAAAACTGTTAATTGTGTTGTTTCTCCCGGATAAATAAGGTCATCACCAACAATACCAATCGTTGATCCTTCAGGTAAAATTACAAATGTTGAAGTGTATATATATTTATTTCCTTCTTCAATGTGACCTTCTCTATCAACAAAATTTGCATTTCTATTTTCATCTAACACTTCAAAATCATCGGCAAAATGATAACCGGGAGCAGCAATTAATTCTAAAACAAATCTATATGTTTTTCCTGCTACTACTTCTTCATTTACTTCAGCATCGACAAATTCATCGCCCTCAAGAACTTCCCACTTGGCAGAAGCTTCCACAGTACCGGTAAGAGCCATTTGTGGCACTGTTAATATTCCTCCAATTACTGGTGGATGATCTTCTCTAATTATTACATCTGATGTACTAATTAAGAAACCAGATGTATCACCAAAATAGAAATATCCATTAATTGTCTTAGGAGCCACATCATACTTAGAGTCTCGTTGATCCATTCCTAAATATGCATCCCCTGCACCATTAAATGCTCTAAACACATCAGTACCATCCGCAAAATAAAATGATTTAACTGTAATCGTATATTTGTACCACTTATTTTCTTCAAACTCTTCTTCTGTTCGCATTGGATGATCATCTGTTACATTTTCCCATGCTTGATCAAGGATAGTATATTTACTATTTGTTCTAGCAAGTGGTTGAGTCTCTCCCAATTCTGGTGCATCAATATCAATTTGATATTTATCAGCATCAGTAGGACCTAATGCTTCACTAATCTTACCCATATAAAAATATGCTTCTGCATGTTTATCTCCATCGTTATCAACATCTAATGATTCATAACAATACGGATTCAAAACCAAATCTGTAAACCAATCATACTCGATGTTATCTTTTAAAGAATAATTAATAAAATAACCATAAACTTTATCAGCGGCGAATGTTTCGTTAGCAGTCATTAATCTATGTTCTGAAAAATTAACCCAATATTGGTCTTCAACATCAATATATTGATTACTTGCTATAGTAGAAGCCGTTTCACCAACAACTGGTGCTGATGGTAAATTAAAATGTATTACTTCTTCTGCATTTACATTAAATGGTAAAAATAAAATAGCAAGTAATAGTACTAAACTAAATAATTTAAAACTCCTTTTCATATCATCTATCCCTTCTATTATAAATATATCAGTTTTCATACTTTTTTACAATAAAAATATAGATAAAACAAGACAAAAACTGTCTATTTTAAATGTATTAAAAAAGTTCACCATAAAAAATAAAAAAGAAATGTTTCTATTTCTTTTTTAAATACTTTTTTAAATCACTTTTTCTATTTAAGTAATCTTCTTTGCCAAGATTATATTGTTTTAAAATAGTTCTTTCATCTTTTTCCATTCGGCCTATTTTTATACTTCTACTTGGTCTTATACAAAATATTTTGTTTTTCTTTTCTAACTTTAATATTTCTTCTACTTGTTCGTTATATCTTTTATTTCTAGTAGCTATTAACTTTTGAAATTTAGGATATTTTTTATAACGAGATTGTAGCCATTTCATTTTAGAATCTTTTTTACGATATTCTATTGGCCTAGTTAAAACAACTATTACTCTATCATATCCTAGTTCCAAAGCTTTTTTGATCGGAATAGAATCAGCCATTCCTCCATCCAAGTATTTTTTATCACCTATTTCCACTATTCTAGACACTCCCGGTATTGAAGAACTAGCTCTAAAATATTCAATGTTATCAGTAGCATCTTTTACTTCTATATACTCTGCTTCTCCTGTTTCTATATTAGTTGCAGTAATATACATCTTAATTTTAGATTTTTTATAAGTTTCATAATCAAATTTATCTAATTCATTGGGCACTTTATAATAAGCAAATTCTTTATTAGCAATATTACCTGTTTTTAATAAACTACGAAGACCAATATATCTTTTATCATCACAATATCTTAAATTATATCTAATAGCTCTCTCCGGTTGTTTAGACTTATAATTGATACCTACTAAAGCTCCCATAGATACACCTATAATAGCATCTACTTTAATTTTATCTTTAAACATTTCATCTAAGACTCCAGCACTATATATACCCCTTAAGCCTCCACCTTCTAAAACTAAACATGTCTTCATAAAATCACCTAGGTAACATTATACAAAAAAAGTAGATTAAAATCTACTTTTTATATTTAACTTGCAAAAGCTCCAGGAGCTACTTCCATAATTATTGGTTGTAATTTTTGCATTAATTTCATATAAATATTATTCATATCTTGTTCTGACAATTTGTCAATACTTACTGTGTTACTAGTACTAATATCTTCTACTTTAGATCCTACAGTAGTCTTAGAATCTGCTTTTACTTTAAAACTAAACTTTTGACTACCCTTAACATTAACAGTAGCGGTTACAGCAGTATCAGCACTCTTACCTGAAATCTTATTGCTAATTTCAAATGTTGCTTCTACTTCATCTTGTCCAGTAACAGCTGAAAGTTTACCAGTAATTTTATTATCATTTTCACTCTTCATGCTATATTCTACTTTTACACCTTCATCTTCTGCTTTAAATGAAAATTCTTGTTTAGCAGTATCATATACACCAGATAATATTTCTTTACCTTTACTATCTACAGCTTTATAATTATATACTTTTCCTTCTACATCAATTATAATTTTTTCTCCATCAGCAACTATTTCCATTTCTTTTGATTTAGACATTAATCCTGAAGAATACATATTAAGATCAAATGTACTTTTTTCTGCTTTCTTTACTTCTTTTAATGCTTCATCTAATTGTGCTTTAACTTCTTTTTCAGTAGAGTTAGATAGACGAGTTAATACATCTACTACTTCTGAATCACTCTTATATGCTTCAATTAGTTTTTCAGTGTAAGCATTTACATCTACTTTATATGCTGTCTTTGTAAAATTACCTTTTTTGCCACTAGCATTTTGTTTAACTTTTTCTTGAGTAATATCTTCATTCTTAATATTTTCATTAATTACTGTTTCAGTTTTATTAACTAATAATCTAATATCATCAACAGTAACACTACTTATTTCTAAGTCTTTTACTTCTTGCTCTGTTTGTGTGTATAGTGTTTTACTATATAAATCTCCTAAATTAATGAATACTTCTTTACCCTTCATCATTGCATTAGCATCAACAATTGATTTTGTTCCATCTAGTCCTAATCCAACACTTGCTTGATTACCCTTTTTATCAATTACACCTTTATATGAGATAGAATAATCTTTTAATTTAGTTAAATCTACATCTTTATCTTTATAATCTGAATCAAATGTAATACTTCCACTTAATCCTATTGCATCTTTTTCAAAATCATATTTTAAAGTATTCTTTTCTGCTTTATCTAATACTTTTCTTGCTTCTGTGAAAAACAACCCTGCTTCTTTAGATACAATTGCTTTCTTACTTATTAAGATTCCAGGGAATAAGAACACTACTAGGAATCCTATAGCAAGAATTGCTAAAATTATTCCTCCAACTAAAAGTCCTTTATTTCCTTTCTTGTCTTCTGCGACCATTGGTTCTGATCCTTCTGGTTGTGCTTCTGTAGCAGCAGGTGCTGCCTCTACTACTGGTGTAGATTCAACTGGTGTTGTTTCTGGTTCAACTGGTGCAGCTTCAACTGGCGCTTGATTTTCTTCAACTGGTTGAACATCTACTGATTGCTCAGCATTTACTTCTTCAATGTTTTCTTTGTTATTTTCTTCCATAATCATACTCCTTTATTATATATATAATATTATATCATAATTTCTAATTGTCAATGTTTTTTAGATGAAATTCCTTTAAACCAATCTTCAAATTGACATCTACTACTGTAACTATAAAAATGTATTTTTTGAACTCCATCTATGGTTTCTATCATCGTAGTATAGTCTTCTCTATCTTCTTCTTTTTTGAATTCATCTAACGATTTTATATATTTTTTATGATAAATAATTGGATAAGTTATCATCCTAGCAGGAATATCAATAAACCAATCATTATTAATAAATTGTTTATCAGTAACATCCAACTTTTTCATTTCATCATCAAAATCAATATTTAAAGCCTTTTCTATTTTAGATATTTGAAAATAGCCTCTAGGTACAAACCATAAGTATAATAATCCCATTGGTATACCAATTATTACTACACCTACCAAAAGAGAATCTAACACCGTTTTAAATGTTGGTTCTTGAAGAATTAAAGGAATTTCAAAACAAAAGACTAAAACGAAAAAGAGTAAAGAAGTAAATAATAATATTTGACTATGCAACATGCTTTTCTTAGTTAATAATCTTCCTTTATATCCAGTGATTTTAATACCTTCTGTTTCAAATCTTTTTAAAGCAGCATCATATCCAATTAAATCATTATCACAAGTAAAAATACATTTATCATTACTATATACTTTAAAGAATTGTTCTGATTTTTCTACTCTAGTAATATCTTTAATACTATATTTTTTAAAACTTGGTAATAAAACCTTTTTTACTGTAATAGTATCGTTTTTAAAAACTATCTTTTTTCTAATAGCCAATGATCCTAGTAAAGATAAAAATCCCCATAAAACAAATGCAATCCAAATAAACTTTTGACTTTCATCACTTGGATTAATAGCAAATACTGCTAACGCAAAGAAAAATATAGTAGCAATATCCAAAATTATTACATAATCTTTAATAGCATAGATTGTGAAATTATTAATATCTTTTATTTTTTTATTACTAGTATTTTGCTTGTCCCTAATCACTTTAATAATTACACCAACTATAATAGCAATTAATAAGTATTTCATAATACCTCCTATTTATTATTCTTATATTCAACTGTAAAGTGCATTCCTGAATAAACTTTGATCTTACTACCAGGTTTATAACACTTATTATCAATGCTGTTACGATAACATTTTATTTTCTTATTCTTCTTTAATTGATAAATAGATCCTTCTTCTACCTTATATTTATATTTGTTTTTATCAGTTACTTTATCTTTAGAAGTAGTAACCATCCACATTCTTTTGCCATCTTTATTTGTTTCTACTGGTCTATAATAATCTGGATTAGCTGGATATAAGTATAAATACATTTTTAATTCTTCGTGAGATATCAATCCAATATCTACTAAGTATTTACCTTCATCAACTCTTAATCCTTTAAATATATAATATGGCATAATATCTTTAAAATCATCATAAGTATATAAATGACTAGGGTCATTCTTTACTTTATACTGATTTTTATTAGGCCATGTAATATTACTTGTAAAGCCATATTGATTAGAAATCATAAGATTACGATCAGTAGTAATAACATCATCAGAAATAATATTAAAGTAATATGATGATATTACATGATATAGTTTTACTTCTTTATAGATAGTTCTAATATCAGTAACTTTAACTTTCTTTATTTTTCCATTCTTGACTTTAGCAACCGTACTCCCTACATTGAAGTATTCTCTATCTTCTATTGAAACAAACATTCCTAAATCATAATTATATATACCATGATCTCCTGATGTATTTAGAGTTGTACCATCAGAGAATGTTGTTTGTTGATACTTATCTTCAACACTAGTAGATTCTATCCATATAGGATATTCATATACTAAACTTCCTGTATTGTAACTCCATACTGCCATTAGATCATCATAACCAATATCTTCAATATTCTTATATTTTCCATTAGCCATTAAGATTTTTGTACCTTCTATTAAACAAATACCCGTCCTATTTCCACTAGCAGTAATTGTAATATTACCATCAACATTAGGAATACTAACTCTACCATTATTAGCATTATATGTATAACCATTATTAACTGTTAAGTTTCTATTACCCATTCTAACTGTAATTGTATTAGGTAAACTATAGTTATTATTAGCAGTTAAAGTACAAGTATAAGTACTTCCTATATTAGCGGTATTTTCTCCACTACTACTTAAATTGTTTAGTGTTCTAGTAACAGTATATACCCATTGATATGAATTATTTCCCGTAGCTACACAATAACCACTACCTGTACCTGCATTATTAATATCACTATTACTAGCTGTATTATTTTCATTATCAGTACCATATACTTTAAAATTATAAGTATTTGCTTGCGTACCATTACTTAAATCATTTACTGCATAACTAGTATTAGTACCTGCATCAATAGTTCTTAAAACATTACCATTGTTACTACACACTAATATCGTATAATTCTTAACACCACTATAATCATCAGTACCATCCCATGTTAAATTAACTACTCCTACTTCATTACTCATTGTAGCAGTTAAATTACTAATAACTGGTGGAGTTGTATCATTATATTCTTCATGTTTATTTACATCTAAAGTAATATTTCCCAATCTGACTATAGGAAGTCCTGTTGAAATAGCTGAAAGACTTGCTGTAATAGTATCATCAGGGAATAACGCATCATCTTTAGCTTTAATATAAAAAGTATAACTTTGATTTTCTGAGTTAGCAGCTATGTTAAAAGTACCTAAAGGTGTTCCCCCAGCAGTTACTAATTCTAATTTATCACTGGCAATACTAATATTAAATGTTTTTGCTTCAGCATAAGTACTATTAAGACTAATAGTTACTTGTTGTAGTGCTCCATCTTTAACACTACCTGTTGCTGGAGTCATAGAATTAACCGTAATTGTACCAGCTGGTTTTTCATTTGACTCAACTGTTCCGCTACCGTCAACTTCATACTCATTTGCATCTACTGTAGGTACAAAAGTAAAAGTAACTGTTACTATCTTTTCTGTAAGAGGTTGCATTACTTCTCCCTCTTCCATACCAGTTATTTCATAATCTAATACACCCATAGGCTGATCATTTGAATCATTAACAGTAAAATTAAAATTAAATGCTGAAAC
The DNA here is from genome assembly GCA_017432665.1 of Bacilli bacterium. Lineage (GTDB taxonomy): Bacteria > Bacillota_I > Bacilli_A > RF39 > UBA660 > UBA3789. The sequence continues at coordinate 53,062 of JAFRIS010000032.1, read as the reverse complement.
TAACCTTTCAAAGAAAGTATCATTCTTTAAAGTAACATTATAAGTAGCACTATATACTGGACTAGCTTCATTACTCTTAATAAATGTTAAATTAAAATCAATTGAATCAGCAGTCCAACTAGGTACTGCTTCACTAGTATTACTTGAACTAGTTTTAGTAACATTAGTTATTTCAAAAGCTCCTTGAGTATCTACTCCAATACTACTATTAATATTAATAACTTGTGTATATAGAGCAAATCCTACTGATATTCCAATAAAAATAAACACGAAAAAAAGAGAAAGAAATAAACTCAATCTAATTACACGATAATCCTTTGAATTCTTATTTTTCTTTCTCTTCATAGCAATCTTCCTTTATCTATTATTTTCTACGTTTTTTCTTTTCTATTATGTCTTTATCTAAGACATATTCCCAACACATACGATCATTTATAATTCTAAATGTTGCCTTAGTGTGTTCTTTATTTTCATAGAAGTTAATAGGCATTCTTACTTCATTATAAACATCAATTAATTCATCAAATGAACTAACTTTAACTAAGCTTAAATCACTTATATCAGGTAGATTAGTAACATTTGCAATAATACTATCATGAGAATCTACAAATTTCTTTAATGTAGAAGCGTATAAATGAGTTTGACGATTAATATTTCTATTAATAATAATCCTAATAATTAATACAACAGTAAGAATAATTATTGTAATACCTAATAATAAACATATTAGTTTAAACTTCTTAGCTATTGGATCAACCATTGTTAAAACACTATCATTACTTACAGCATTCTTTTCAATTGAAGCTTCTACTGCTTTTTGTAATAATGGTATCTTTAAATTAAGATTAGATGGAACTTTAATAGTATCAGTGTACTTTTCACCAGTTACATTACTTTCAACTACTAATTGTATTTTTAATTGTCCATCTGTTTCAATAGAATAATCTTTAGTAAATCCTTCTAATATCTTATTATATTTACTATAATCCACCTTTACTATTTCATTAATATAAATAGCATTTACATTATTTAGTTTTAATGTTTTAGGTTCTACTAAATTATACTCTTTTTGCCAATAATATCCATCTTTTCCATTTGGCTTATTAGCTAAAACAACAGCATCAATACGATAAGTATAATCCCCATTAACATTTTCACTAAAATTTAAATTATAATGATAATTTATTTTTATATAATCAATAATACTAGTAATATAAGTTCTATTTTCTCCTAAATAAGCTGTATCAAAATAATTATTCTTTTTTAGAAAAACTTTATATTCTAGTGAATTATTCTCTTTATATTTAAGAGAAATATAACTTTTAGTTAGACCAAAAACAATTAGTGCTGTTCCAGCAACTAGTAAAAAAGTTAATATGATAATTCTAATAACTTTGTTTATAGTCTTCATAATAGCCTAACTCCTCTCAAACAATTCATTAACTAATATAGTTGGAAAGCCAACGTATTTTACCACATAATCTACTTTTCCAATTACATCATCACTAGTACTAACATAACCATCAGCACTCTTGTTAGCATCACCTTTAGTGGTAAAGTAATATGTATCTTGTTTCTTCTTAATATCAACTATTCTATGTGTAATAATTCTATCACTTCGTTCAAATACTAGAATATCACCTTTTCTTAGATCTTCAGGTTTCATTTTTTCTAATATAATTGCATCTCCACGATAATATGTTGGAGCCATTGAATTAGAAGCAATAGCAACTAACTTATTCTTAAAAACACCTGATACTAAGATAACTAGCATTACTAAAACCACAATAATTGGAATACTAAATACTTTTAATGTATTGTTAGTAATAATTCTTTTACTCTTTTCTTCTTCAACCAATGCCCTATTAATAATATAAAATATTATAAATGGCGTTAATATTTTTACAACAGAAAGCAAATAATCACCTAGATTAGGAACAATTGGTAATAAATACATATATAAACTAACCGTTAGTTTAAATATTAAACTAGGTCCTATATCTACTTTATATGTTAAATAAGTACACAAAAAGTTTTCTGCTAATATTGGTATGATAACTTTACTAATATAGATAAATATTCTATATGATGAATTTAATGTACCAATACCAGTATTAGCAAATATTTCTAACGCAGATAGTAATACTGTAAAGATAATTATAGTTTTTACATTACTATAACTATTCTTAATTACAAGCATTCTAAAATATTCCATTACTAATACTAAAGAAGTTACTGATAATGCACTTATTAATGCTTGAGAATTATATCCATATCCTTTTCCAAAATTAAGGATTAATCCCAAAGCATAGATAATCATTCCCATGATCATTAAAACAGTAATTATTGTTCTGTTTGTATATCCTGCGTAATAACTCTTGTTTTTTTGCTTGCCAAAAAAGAGTCTTAATGGAACAACCATTAATAGCAAGAAAGTGATAACTAGATATATATTATACTTACTAGGTATCACTTTTATAAGTCCATAAAATATTAAGTTTACAAGTAATAACGCCAATTCTATACAGTATATAACTTTAATATTTTTTTTCATGTGTTCTCCTATCTAATTATAGGTTTTTATTAATTTGTAGCTTGTTCGTAATCAAATGAAATAGTTGCAGCGATTGTTGTATCAGCTGATGGTAAATCTGCTGCATTAGTTGGTTGATTATAATCAACTCTTACTTTTACAGTTACAGTATTTGATGATTTAGCTGGTAACGAAACATTTAAACCACTTGTTGATGTATGATATTCTGTTCCAGCATAAGTTACAGTATAACTTAAATATTTTTGTTGTGCAGCTGTTAATTCTGGTGAGATAGTAATTGCTGTTAATTTAGCATCAAAAGTACCAGCATTAACTGCGTTCACTGTAAATTCAGCGTAATCTCCAGGTTTTTCTAATTTAGCTCCAAAACTAATATCTGTGTTAGTTAAAGTTGGGCTTGAATTAGCTGTCTTTGATGGATTTAAAATATCTACACTTCCTGCAGATTTTGCATATGATGAAGTATCCCAATGGATATCCCATTTAGCTTCTGCTACATCAACACTACTTTGAATATTTAAAGTTTGTGAGAATGCAGCGAAACCAATTGACATAAATAATACGGCCACTGCTAAAACCGCAATAATAATTGTTTGACTATTTCTTTTCTTTTCCATAAAAAATCTCCTTCTATCTTATTTTTACATTTTAATCGTATCAAATCATTATTTCAATTTCAAGTTTATTAAATAAATTTTACATATAATTGCAACACTTTACAAATAAGGATGCTACATTTTTATAAAAAAAAGCACTTGAAGTGCTTTTAATAAATTCCATGTTTAATTTCTAATTTTTTAACTTTTCTCTTATCTTTACCAGCTTCATCCCAAATATCTTTATGATCATAGACAACTTCTTCCGGCTCTAAGTATTGAATATTTCCTTTTTTATCAGAATATATCTTCAAGAAATATCCACCCATACTATTTATTAAACCTTGTTTTTGTTGAAATTGAGTCTTAGCACATAAAGCAGGTACTTCAATACACTGAACATTACGATAAACAAAAGCATATGATTTATGATAATGACCAATTAATAATATCTTTGGCTTAATATGTGATTCAAGTATTTCAATTCTCTTTTGTGGTTTATAAGATACTGATTGAGAAGAACCTCCTCCTGGATGATCTAAAACAATCTTTACCTTGTCAAGCATAAATTCACCTGTATCTTGTCCTAAATAATGCATATCTTTACGATTTTTATCAACCCATTTACTAACAGTAGCACCACCATTTTTATAATGGGTTTCATCATGGCTACCTAAAATATAGAAAGTTTCCATTCCATCAATTTCTGGATACATATCAACTACATATCCTACTTGTTCATCAAAACCATGTAAGAATTGTTGTCTAGGACTTTCCTTTCTCTCTAGATAATTACCATCAGTCATATCACCCACATGAAGAACAGTAGTTATTCCTCTTTTATATGCTTCTTCATATAAATCATTTAATAAATGTAATTGATTATGAATATTACCAAAATGTGTATCTGATACAACTAATATTTCATTTTCGATTAAACTATCTAGGCTAGGTTTACTCATGGATACTGATCTTTGATAGTTCTTTTTAAAGACCATTTCTTTTCCGTCTGGAACAATATCCACTTTTTTATTACAACTTTCCCATATTAATAGTAAACCCTGTAATTCTTTATAACTAATATGGAACTTTGACATAAATGTATCAATAGGCATACCATTCTTAACATACTTAAGTGTTTTTAAAGCTGTTTGAATACTTGCACTATCCATATCTGGTGTTTTTTTATTCATATTAGAAGAAATATTGGTACCTTGATAATCTTTCTTATTAGTTACATAGTATGGTGAATCAATCGCAGTTATATGGTCTAATTTACCATTTTCTTTAGCTTTTAAAGTAACATACCAAGCACCAATAGTATTAGCATATCTCTTAGTCTTCATCTCTTTATCAGTTGCGCAAACACTTGGTGTAGAAATACATTTAACATCACGATAATTATATTTCTCCATTTGAAGTAATCCACCATAAACTAAAACATCTGGTTTATCTTCACTACGATAAGCATCTATTGTTTGTTGAGTACGATATGACGCAGTATAAGTTTTACTAAGCTTACTACTCATTACCTGCATCTTTATTCTATCAATATCAATATCGCAAGCATCTTCTCCTAAATAAATCATATCTGATCTTTGAGAAGCTATTCTTTGCCCTATATTAATTTTGTTCTTAGTTAAATGTGTATTATCTAATTTACCTGAAATAAAATAAGTATTAATTCCTTCTACTCTTGGATAATTATTCACAATATAATCAATCTGTGCCTGAGTATCATCTATAAAATTAGTATCTGTATCGGTTATCGGCTTTAACCCTGCAGAAATATTACCACAAACAATAACATTATGAATACCTTGTTCTTTAGCTTTTTTATAAATATCATTCAAGATAGCTAATTGTTGCGATTTAGCACCTAATCTTACATCAGAAATAGCTACAAATTTAAATTCATTGTTCTCATCAGTTTCAAATTCATAATGACTATGTTCATTATTAGTTTGATCACCTTGATTAAGTAAATGGAATCCATCATCATATTCTTTTACGATAATATTGAATCCACTATCTCTCAAATCATGTACTAAACCTAGTATCTCGAACGGGCTTAATTCTAAAACACTAGCTACTTGAGAGATGTTTTTTTCTTTTTTGATAAATTCAAGTAAATTATCAATTGTTTCCTTGGAATATTCTTCCATTGGTATAAATTCTTCGCTCTCTACTCTATCCACTTTTTTTCCTCCCCAAAAAAAGCGGCACTTATAGTGTCACTTCTTATAATAATCGGTTAAGTTGTATAAAACATGTCTTTGTCATATTATCAACCTACTCTCTATTATAATTTTAATATGGATAGTTTTTTATTTCAACAAATCATACAATGATTTGACATATTTTTTTCCACAGTCTTTTTGAGATGGGTCATAAAGTATTGATTTTCCACAGTTTAAATTCCATTCCTCGCAATTTTCCAAATTGTCGTCTAGCAAAATAACTTTACGGTTTGGAATGTAAACTGAACTCTTAGGTTGTTCAGGAAGGACATAATAGATTGGTACTTCAATTCCTAAATCTCGAAGCAACAAACATTTTTCTTTTCCTTCATCAAAAGAGTGAATTCTAGTAATAAAACCTTTTAAAATATTGAGTTTTTGTAATTCAGTAAATGTTTCTACTGCTCCTGGGACAAATTCACATTCACGAACAAATTTTTTCCAATTAATTCCATTTAAGAAATTCATCCACTTATCTAAATCAGTTTCTTCTTTCATTACTTCATTAAATCTCTTTTGAGAATCTAAAAATACTCCATCAAAATCTGATAAGAGTATTTCGCCATCACTAAAATACTTCATACCGATCCCTACCTATACTCATTGTATCATAATCATACTATTAAAAAAAGACATAATCTTTATACAAAAAAAATAAGCTAATGCTTATTTTATTCATTTATCTTTTTCATAACTGGTAATAATAACATACTAGCTAATAGTATAATTAATATACTATTATTGCTACTTGTAGATACACCCGTTACTGGTGGTACTATTTCTGCAGTTGATTTCATTTGAACAGTTTTTTCCTCTTGTATATCCTCTTCAGTTTCTTCTTCAGGAAAAACTCTTTTAGTATTCACCATTTTTAAATTAACTGTATAGTTTTCATCATATGGATTAAACCATTTGATACCTAGTAAATTTTGATAATTTTCTCCATCAGCTGTAGTCGTCTTTGTTGTATAAACATATAAATGCATATCAACAGGATGAGATACTTCATTACCTATTAAATAATAGAAGAATTCTGCATATCTAGCTGGTATTTTTTTATGTCCATGTCCTGTCCACCAATGTTGTGCTAGTTTACCAAAACCATCACCATTATCTCTATCTTCTACATATCCTGTTCTTGATTCAGGTACATATCTATATTGTCTTAAAAATTTAACATCTTCGTAAACAATATTTCCTTCATCATCTCTTATAATTTTACCATTTTCATCTCTTTTAGCTTGCTGATTTGTTACTTCTGCAGATGTGTAAGTCTTTAAAGCATATTCAGTAATAAATCTAATTTCTTCTTCTGTTAAATCTGAAAACTCTTCTTCAGCATTTGCACGATTATTAACAATATCTAATACTTTATTATACAAATCTTCATCTGTCATATTAGGATCTGCTTCTGGAGCAAAATCTCTAATATTTTCTGGTGTTAGAACTGAACCATCATAAGAAGTATCATTAGGTTCTTTTAACCCTTGATTAATACAATACGCCTCTTCTTTTACTCCTTCACTTTCAACATAATAGAAAGCAATTCCTCCATAATCTTTACACACTTCAGAATCTTTTTGATGATCTACTCCTGCATTAATATCACTAATTTTGACCTCGACAGTAAAGTTTTGGTCAGCGCTTAATTCATATCCAATTGGAGCTAATACTTCATGTAAAGTATATTCTCCTTCTGGTAGCATAGTAACATGTTCAGAATCATCTGAAATCCAACTATCAACTACATTTCCTTCACTATCAATGATTTCTAATGTGGCACCACTTAAAGGATTACCCTCTTCATCAACTTTAGTAGTAATTACTTGTACCTTATGTATCTCTATTTCTTCAGTAGTTTTTTCATTATCTTCCAAAGCATAAACTTTAGTTGGTAAAAAGATACCAAACAAAAAAACTAACAAAAATAAACTTGTTATTAATAAACTCTTTTTCATTCGAACCTCCCATAAGCTATAAATTGTTTTCTATAATAACACTTTTTTACCAAATGTCAATAATATATTTACAATAAAAGATTATACATTTTATGTATAACCTTTGTTTTTATATGGTGTACCCGACGAGAGTCGAACTCGTGACCTATCGCTTAGGAGGCGATTGCTCTATCCTACTGAGCTACGGATACATAAAAAGGCTTTAAGCCTTTATATTTCTTGAACAACAGTAATAATCATAGGTTTTGATTCTGTTTCTTGATAAAAGAATTTACCTAAGACTTCTCTTACATCATTCTTTATTTTAGCATAATCTACTCTTCCAGAGTTTTCTCCAATACTATTCTCAATCACTTCTCTAGATATTGCTTTAGTTTCTTCTAACATAGTTTGACTTTCTTTTACATAAATGAATCCTCTAGTTAGAATTTCAGGACCTCCAAGTATCTTCTTAGTATTCTTATCTAGAGTACAACTAATTATTACAATACCACTAGATCCTAACATTTCACGATCTTTTAAGACTAAATCTCCAATATCTTCTCCTTGATTACCAGCTATTAGTATTTCATCAGTATCAATATGTTCAAAACTCTCTATCATTTTTCCATTATCAAATTCTACAACATCACCATTTAGTTTTAAAATAATGTTTTCTTTTGGAATACCTAATTCTTCTGCAATTTCAGCATTTTCATATTGATTACGATATTCTCCTTTTACTGGGAAATAATATTTAGGATTCATCAAATTAATCATTAACATTAAATCTTCACGAGAAGCATGATGTAATAAATGTTTTTTACTAGATAAACTAATAGCATTAGCCCCTAACATAGCTATTTCATCCATAATAACAGCCATTCTTTTTTCAATTCCAGCATATGAAGGCTCAGTAATAAAAATAGTGTCTGTTTCCTTGATTGTAATAAATTTATCAAAGCCTTTGATAATTCTTTCTAGATTAGCAAATGGCTTTTCTTTTTCATCTGAAATTAATACTACTGAATCTTTACTATCTAAATCGGATAAAGAACCTATCTTATCCTTATCAATAGTTAAATACCCTTCTTTAATTGCACTGTTAATTTGATTTTGAAGAGTCTTTCCCATAATAACAATTTTACGATGAGTTTTCATTACTTCATTAAATATTTCTTGAATACGGTAATAATGAGCAGGAAATATAGTCGCAATAATTCGATCTGGATTCTTATTTAATACTTCTTTAACAAAACCACTTACTCTATTTTGAGGTGAAGTATGACCAGGTTTGTCAGCATAGAAAGATTCATTTAGTAAACATAATACTCCTTGCTTTCCAACATAAGCTAATTTACCTATATCAGTCTTATAAGCACCCATCATCGTTGAATCAAAGACATAATCTCCTGTATAAACAATTGCTCCATCAGGTGTATATAATACATAACAAACACAATCTGGAATTGAATGAGTTACACTTATTGGGAAAACTGAATTATTCCCAAAATCTATCTTAACATGTGGTTTAATCTCTACTAACTTTATATTATTACTTATAGATTCATCAATATCATTCTTAACTATCTCTAAAGTTAACTTAGTACCATATACTGGTACATCAGGTATAACCTCTAAAATATCAGGAATAGCTCCCATATTACCTTCATGTCCATGAGTTAAGAAAATTCCTTTTATTCTTTTTTTATTATCTACTAAATAATCAAAATTAGGAATGATATAATCTATACCTAAATTTAAATCATTATCGTATTTTAAACCCGCATCAAAAACAAAAATATCATTATCAACATCTACAACATACATGTTTTTACCGTTTTCATTTAACCCACCTAAAGCAAATATTTTAATTTTACTCATTTTATTCTCCTTTCTTTTTCTTCAAGTAAACAGCATATTAATTATAGCACTTTTTACTGTCAAAATAAAGAAAAATAGAGATAAACTCTATTTTTTAAACTTAAATTTATAACTACTTGTCTTTTCTAATTGATCATATAAATCAGTATCTTTATCTTTGTTACCTTTAATAACATTATCGACATCTACTTTTCTCATAGCAGTAGTCATAGTAATTTGATCTTTAATATACTTATCCGTATATTTTTTATTCTTCTTAAAATCTGGATGTGGTATCTCAGTAATATCATAAGTTGGTATTTCTTTCCCATCTATCTTAGCTTTAATATCAACTACTCTTAAAGCATATGTATAAATAATACTATTTGTAGCTGGGATAATAAAGAATGTTCCATTCTTTTGTTCATTTTTCTTACCTCTCTTTTCCAAAATATATTCGGCTCACAGCCTATTCTATATACATTACATAAATATTCTTGTATAAAATCAATACTAACAAAAAAAAGAACTAAGTTGTTCTTTTATTTCTTTGCCATTTTAGCAATTGCCACTTTAGCAGCTTCTTGTTCTGCTTCTTTTTTAGAAGAACCATTTCCTTCACCATAAACTATTCCATCTATTTGAACTTCAACCGTGAACTTTCTCTCATGAGCAGGACCTTCTTCCTTAATCAAATTATATTCGATAGTTTTTTGTTCTGTTTGAACATATTCTTGAAGAGTACTTTTATAATCACTAAAGAAACTAGTATGCGGATCTTCAATATATGGAACTATCACATTTAAAACCACTTTTCTAACAGTAGCATATCCTAAATCCAAATAAATAGCTCCAATTAAAGCTTCAAATATATCAGCAACAATTGCTTTTTTTAAGCCCTCTTTTTGTTCGCCATGGCCCACTAATATATAATTAGGTAAATTAAGACTCAAAGCATAACAGTAATTGGCATTTTCGCAAACATAACTAGCCCTAACTTTAGTCATTTCACCCTCGTCTTCTTTATGATTACTATATAAATAGTCTGCAACCACTAAATCTAATACTGCATCTCCTAAAAACTCCAATCTTTCATAATTATTCTTAACTTTATGTTCATTGACATATGAACTATGAGAAAAAGCTGTTTTATATAAATCAATACTTTTAGGTTTAATCTTCAATTGTTTAAATAACTCTTCCATACTATCACCAGCTCCATTATATCAAATAATAATTAATTTTAATAGTCTTGAAAAAAGAGTTTATCCATAGTAAAATGATTATGGTGATAGTATGAAATATCTTTTGATTTCTATCATTAATTTATATCAAAAAATACCTTTCTCTAGTCATAAACAATGTAGATTTATACCTACTTGTAGTAATTATGCTAAAGAAGCTATTTTAACTTATGGATCTATTAAAGGAACATACTTAGCTATTAAAAGAGTATTAAGATGTCATCCATTAGGTCCTTCTGGATATGATCCAGTACCATTAAAGAAGGAGAAAAAACATGAAAAGAACTAAACTTATATTATTATTAATTTTATTTATACCATTCTTTCTAACAGGTTGTACTAATGATAGTATGGATAACATCGAAGTAATCGTTACCAATTATCCTAATGAATATATAGTAAAGAATTTATATGGGGAACATGCTACTATTAAATCTATTTATCCTGATGGAGTAGATATTAACACTTATGAAATTAGTAATAAAGAAAAGAATGAATATGCTAAAAAAGACTTATTTGTCTATAATGGTCTATTAGAAAAAGAAAGAAATTTAGCTGTTGATTTACTCGCAATTAATCCTGAATTAAAAATTATTGATACAGCCTATGTCTTAGAAACAGACTATTCTCCTGAAGAATTATGGTTAAATCCATCTTCTCTACTAATGATGAGTCAAAATGTGCGTATTAGCTTAAATGAATATGTTTCTAGTACTTATTTGAAGAAAGAAATAGATGAAGCTTACGATGAATTAAAAATTACTTTAAGTGAAATAGATGCTGATTATCGAGTAGCTGTTGAAAGTACTGATAATAAAACTCTTTTAGTTGCTGATAGTGCTCTTAAATATTTAGAAAAGTTTGGTCTTGAAGTAATTTGTATTGATAGTGATGCTAATCAAAAGACTTTAAGTGATGCTGAAGAATTAATTAATGCTGGAGTTATTCGTTACATTTATCTATTCAAAGGTCAAAAAGCTAATGAAAATGCCCAAAATTTACTTAATAATCATGGTGATGTTAAAACTATTGGTCTTCATAAATTAGATAATTTAAGTGATGAAGAGCGAAGTGAAAAAGAAGATTACACAACTATTATGAATGATAACTTAGAATCAATTAAGAAAGAATTATATCAATAAAAAAGTAGATTATTAAATCTACTTTTTTAATTTTCTTACTAAAGTAATAGCTTCTTGTTTTTCTTCAGAGTTATTTTCACGATTAACTATTTCCGAAACTCTCATTTGCCAATTTTTAGAATGGTTTAATTTAGTAACCTTTGGATGAGATTTTAATACACTCTTATCTAATCCAGAAATTATATCAAAATCACTTGCTTTAATATTATATGTAGCATTACCTCTTGCTGTTTTCGGATTATTATCATCATACAAAGTATCTAATAATATTTCTCCATTATCATAAATATAAGCAACATAACAATCGTGTTTTAATACACCATAAGCTTTTGCGTATGGATTAGATTTACTATAAAACTCTTCTTTTTCTTTACCTTTTCTTCTTAAAAACTCAGCTTCTTTATCAGTTAATACAACTCTATTTCTATGATTAAATTCTCCTCTTATAATTCCATCTTTACCAGGAGGAATTAACTCCCAATTAACTATTCCTATTTGAGGAGCTATTTTACTTTTTACTTTAGAAAGTCTTGCTTCAATAACATTTAAATTAATTTTAAGATTGTTTTCTACTTCTATCTCTACATTTTTATCATAATCAGATTCTAAATACTTTTCTACTAAAGAAACATAATAACTAATTAATGATCTATCTTCCAAATAATCACAGATATTTAAGTAACTATTAGCTGTATACATAGCTACTTTATTCATATCAAAAAACTTTTTAAAGAAATTATTTAAACTACCTTCTTCAACAAATTTCTTATACTCTTCTCTTCTTGTAACAAATCTACCATATAAATCTTTTTGTCTATCAACAAATTTAAAATATGTAGGATGAAGCGCACATCTATAATAATGCTTTCTCTGAATATTTTTACGAGTTTTTTCTTCAGAAGTAGACTCTCTCATTTTTTCTACTTCTCTTAAGAATTTTATACCATTATGATAATCATTATAAATAAGTGGAAACTCATATCTTAATTTTTCTTTTATATTATAGCTATTTAAAACTACTAATCTTTCATTTAAAACTTTATCTATTTCTTCTTCCGTCATAGTATTAGGTTTTCCATCTACATTTAATAGTTTAAATAGTTTTATTAAAAAGTCATCATAACTAAATTTAATAGTTTCATTTCCATCATCATTAACATAAACAGTTACTTTATCAACAAAATCATCATTAAACTTACGATAACCAAATACCGTATGAACATCACTACCTGCTCTTCTATTAATCAGTTGTAACTTATATAAGATATCTTCATTAGGTATAGTACCATTAGAACAATATTTTATTAATGATTTAGTGTTTAAATTAATAGTTGCCTTTTCCATCTTTATAACCTCTTCTTCTAATCATTAACTTAGGTGATTTTACAAAGTTACCATAATTTTTAATATATAAAACATGTGTTGACATTGTAGGATAATTACTTATTCTTCCAAAATCAAATTTCATTCCCAAATCCACTTTTACAGGAAATTTACCCTTTTTCATTTCAAATTCATATTCAGGATATTTAGTTTTATACTCTGATAATATTTCTTTTACAGCTTTATTTTGTTCTGATTCCTCATAAAATTTCAAATCAAATGCATTAGCTACTGCACCATTCAAATCTACAAACAAACCATTTTCTACATCTTCTCCATATTCTCCAGGAACATGATCTCTAATTGGTATAAAATCTGGTTTACCTTCATCCAAACACAAAAATTCAGTTTCAGTAGAAACAGCTCCTGGTAAGTTATCATTTTCTTGATAATCTTTGATAGACATGTATTTCTTTTTATTTGACATAGTAAAACCCCCATTTACAAGCGCATATTATAACATAATTAAGAGAAAAAGTCAATTTCATTTGCTTTTTCCGGAATTATTTGTTATTATTAATATGTTTACAAAAGAGAGGTGAAATTATGCCAAATATTAAAAGTGCTAAAAAGCGTATGCGTTCAAATGCTAAGAAAGCTGATGTTAATACATTAATAACTTCTAGTATGAAGACTGCAATTAAAAAGTTTGAAAAAGAAGTAAAAGCTGGTAATAAAGAAGAAGCTAGTAATAACTTAAATATAGCTATTCAAAGAATTGACAAAGCTATGTCTAGCGGTAAAATTCACAAAAATAAAGCAGCTCGTTTAAAATCAAGATTAACAAAAATGAAGAATACTATGGAATAAAATAATAAGTAAAGTACTTCTCTAAGATAGTACTTTTTATTTACTTTAATTAAATAATAGAGTAAAATTATAATATAATTGGAGGATATATGAGAAAGATACTGAAAAGTTTACTTACATTTGGACTAATATTAATATTAGTTGGATTAATAATGATTCGTAAAGAAGATCTTATTACAATTATTCATACTTACTTGTCTCCTAATAGTTCCGTAAAATTAGGAGATAAGAATGATTATTACCGTCATTATGATTTTACTTATGTTCAAAATACAAATGATTTTTCTCCTACTAATATTCAAGATATCTTAAATATTTACTATACTGTTATTAATGCTGGTAAAACTGAATTTTCATTTTATTGTCCTAAAGAATATAGTAATTGCTTAGAAGATGTTCAAACATTAGCTAAAGACCAAGGTAAATTATCTGATATAAATAATTTTGTTCATCCATATAATGGTTTTTCTCATATAGAAACAGAATATAATTCATTAGGAAAGGTATTTATTAGAATTGATAAGAGTTATTCTGATGATGATATAAAACTAATAGATAAAAAAGTAGATGAATTATATCCCCAATTAGTTAAAGATAATAAATCAGTTGAAGATAATATTAAAAGTGTTCATGATTATATAATTAATCATACTAAATATGATTCTGAACGAAGTGATAAGAAAATTGTTAAATATCGTTCTGATATTGCTTACGGTCCTTTATACGAAGGATATGGTATTTGTGGAGGATATACTGATTTAATGGAATTATTCCTAGAAAGAATGAAAGTTAAAAGCTTTAAAGTATCTAGTGAATTACATGTCTGGAATGCAATATATATCAATGATAAATGGAAACATTTAGACTTAACATGGGATGATCCTGTTGCTGCTGATGGTAAACAATACTTAGAACACAACTATTTCTTAATAGATACTGATAAATTATTAAATCAAGAAAAAACACAACATAATTTTGATCAAGAAATTTATTCAGAATTAAAAGGAACTAATTAATTAGTTCCTTTTTCTATGTAATCAATTATTTCATTAATAGTTTTATTAAAATCATCGAAATTAACATCAAACCATTTAGTATCAAATTGATGATTAAAGAAAGTATATTGCCTCTTAGCAAATCTTCTAGAATCCTGCTTTATCTCTTCAAGTACTTTATCCAAAGATTTATTGCTATATAAATATTCATAAAACTCTTTGTAACCAATACCAGTATTTAATACTCTAGAATCCATATACTTATCTTTTAATGAATTAACTTCATCAAGTAAACCATTTTCCATCATAATATCTACTCTTTTATTAATTCTTTCATATAAAGTATTACGATCAGTGGTTAAACCTATTACTTTTATTGGATATAACAGTTTATCTTTATCATGAGTAATTTCTTCATTGTTTTCTAATTTATTTAGTAGTCTAACTAAACGTTTACGATTATTAAGTTCTGGTAAAGTATCTACTTGATACTTTTTAATTCTTTCTAATAATTCTACATTACTTAAATTATTATATTCATTATAAGTAGTACCTTCAGTAAATTTATAATCATATAGAGCAGCTTTTATATATAGACCAGTACCACCTACAATTATTATTCTTTTACCCCTACTATTAATATCTTCTATTAAAGATCTAACATCTTTTTGATAATCATATACAGTATAATCTTCAGAAACATCTTTAATATCAATCAAATGATGAACTATTCCTTCTCTTTCTTCAAGACTAGGTTTAGCACTACCTATATTTAATTCTTTATAAATAGAGACACTATCTCCGTTAATAATTTCAGCATCTAACTTTTTAGCAAGTTCAATGCTTAATTTAGTTTTACCAACACCAGTTGGTCCTACAATAACAATAATATCTTTCATATAAACACTTCATTTCGGCACATATTATATCATAATAAAAGACAACTAATCAAGTTGCCTTTTAAACATTTTCTCTAATTCATACTTAGTATAAGTAATAATAGTTGGTCTACCGTGAGGACAAGTAAATGGATTATCACAATATCTAATATTTTCTAATATCCATTCTTGATCTTCTAAAGATATATAATCTCCAGCCATAACACTCATACGACAAGCAGTAGTCGCAGCCATTCTCCAAATAAATTGATCAAAATCAAAGTTACCTTTCTCGATAATTAAATCAACTATTTCTCTAATTATAGATTCTGATTTATCTTCAGGTATCCAAGCTGGATGACTACGAATAATAATTGTGTTTTTACCAAAGTCTTCTAAAGTAAAACCATATTCTTCTAGTAAAGAAAATCTCTCTTTAGCTAGTATATATTCATCTTTACGAAGTTCTATTCTAATTGGGATTAACAAATCAATTATAATAGGTTTCTCTTTCATCTGTTTTAAAATCTTTTCATAATTAATTCTCTCTGCTGCAGCATGTTGATCTATTAAATACATTCCGTCTTCATTTTCTGCAATTATATAAGTTAAAAGAACTACTCCTCTTGGAATCATCTTCTTAATACGAGTTTTCTTTTCCTCTGGTAAATCAAATGGTAATTCCTCTCTTATTTTTTCTTCTAATTCTTTATCATATTTTTCTTTTTCTTCAAAGACTTCAAAATCTAATTTAATTTCTTCATATTTAGTATTATCTATTACTTCTTCTTTTTCTTTAGTAATTTGGTTTCTTACTTCACTAACTGAATAACTATCTCTAACTGATACTTCTGGTATTAAAGATATTTCTTCTAATCTCTTTGCAATAGTTTTAGTTACTAATTCTTTTAAACTATCAATCTTACTAAATTTAATATCCATTTTTGTCGGATGAACATTAATATCAATAAGTATTGGATCAACATCAATATTTAATACAACAACTGGATATCTACCTTTATGCATATAAGTATGATAAGCTTCAATAATACATTTATTTAATTCATTATTTTTAATTACTCTTCCATTAACTAAAGTAGTAATAGAATTTCTATTACCTTTATTAACTTCTGGATATGATATATAACCACTAATATTATAATCATCATTCTCATTAGAAATAGGAATCATCTTCTTAGTAATATCTACTCCATATATTTCATAAATTACTTTTAATAGATCTCCACTACCATCAGTACTTAATAATACTTTTTCATTATTAATTAAGGTAAATTTAATATTTGGATAAGATAAAGCCATCTTATTAACATATTCAACTATATGAGCAAGTTCTACATATAAGTTCTTTAAATATTTTAATCTAACAGGAGTATTATAAAATAAATCACTTACAGTAATAGTAGTGCCTACTTGTAGATCACTCCTTTTACTTTTTAAATCTTCTCCTCCATTAATAGTAATTAATGTACCTACTTCTCCATTACTAGTTTTAAGTCTAACATTACTAACACTGGCAATAGAAGGAAGAGCTTCTCCACGGAATCCTAGAGATTCAATATAGAATAAATCATCAAGATTTTTCAATTTAGAAGTAGCGTGCCTTTCAAAAGCTAATTTAGCATCTTCTGGATCCATTCCAATTCCGTTATCACTAACTTCTATTTCTTTTACTCCAGAATCAACTAGTTTTATAGTTATTTCATTAGCATTAGCATCAATAGAATTCTCGACTAATTCTTTCACAACGTTCATAGTTTTTTCAACTACTTCTCCAGCCGCAATTTTATTAGCTAGAACTTCATCCATCACTTTAATCTTACTCATAGTATCACCTGCTTCTAACATTAATAATATAACATAAAACAAAAAGAAATGAAATTATCATTTCTTATGAACATTTGTATTTAATTCACTTTTTTTTCAATTTGAGTAGTTCCAAATTCAGGAAGTGGTGTAGAATGAATAGATGGCCACATTAACCAAACAATAAGTAAAGCAAGTATAACTATATCTATAAGTGCAATTACTTTTAATTTTTTATTCTTCTTTTCTATACTAATCTTCTTGCTTTTATATATAAACAAAGATACTATCGGGCTTAAAAAACATGGCAATAATACTAGGTTCCCTTCAAAATCAAGATTCAATTTACTCATATATATAATAAACAATCCAAATAATAATAGAATTACATTTGGTACAAAATAAACTAATTTATATTCTTTACTTTTTGTCATATTTTCACCTCTTTATTTCTGTTCCGCCCCATTCTACTACTGTATATCCTTTACGTTCTACTCTAGTTAAAGATTGTTCTTTTACTTTTATCTTTTTATCTAATCCTTTATATTCCATCATTATTCTTATTAAAGTATCTGGTTCAGGATTAATATTAAGCTTCATATTTTGATCTATTTCTTCTTTAGTCATAAATCTTATATAGTTATATCTATTACTTTCTAATCTAGGTAACCAATACATTATAAATTCATTTTTCTCTTTATAATTTAATCCCAGTATTTCCAATTTCTCTTCTAAGAAACTAGCACTGTCTTCTCCTTTTATTACAAAACCATCTTGTTTGATACCGGTATTTTTATTATCAATACCTTCCCAGTATAGTGCATAATACTTTTTATTATTATCTATCAAAGTTCCATCAATAAGTGCTTTTACTTTCCATCCATCTTCATATTTGGGATATGTAACAGTAAGTTTTTCTGGATTAGATACAGTTACTTCTACATCCATATCTTCTTCTGGATAGATATAAACAATTGGTTTTTTCCAATTACCTTGCCAATCACCATATTGTGATCTTAAAATTGCTGTATGAATGAAAGCATATATAAAATTCATAAGCAAGAAACTGATAATACCTAAGGCAACTAAAATCAATACCGTATATATTTTTTTCTTATACTTTAAAATATTACTAAATGAATATATTATTAGTGACACTCCTGAGTAAATACAATTGCTAGCACAAAGTGATCGTATGTTTTGCATAAATTCAGTGCATCTAGAATAACCACGACCATCATAACTACAATCACCAATATAATGATATATTAAAATATTTGCTAAAATGAATATTCCCAAGACAATAGCTACTGTTTTAGTTTTATATTGGTGAGGTTCAGCTTCTATTGAAACAGCTATTATAAATACAACTGTAAGTAATGCTAAAATAAAATAAGGTATATCACTTAACGTATCAACAGAAATCTCAACTGTATGAAATATCATTACTATAATAATAGGAGCTACTATCGAAATAATAAAATATGATAAATTTCTTTTCTTTTTTTTCTTTGCCATATAATCACCTACTTAATTTCTGTTCCGCCCCATTCTACTACTGTATATCCTTTACGTTCTACTTTAGTTAATTTTTCTTCTTTTACTTTTATCTTTTTATCTAATCCTTTATATTCCATCATTACTCTTATTAATGTATCTGGTTCAGGATTTATATTTAATTTCATATTATTATCTATTTCTTCTCTAGTCTTAAATCTAATATAATTATACTTATTACTTTCTAACTTAGGTAACCAATACATTATAAATTCATTAGCTTCTTTATAA
The DNA here is from genome assembly GCA_017432665.1 of Bacilli bacterium. Taxonomy (GTDB): domain Bacteria; phylum Bacillota_I; class Bacilli_A; order RF39; family UBA660; genus UBA3789. The sequence goes on along the minus strand of JAFRIS010000032.1, from coordinate 33,808 downwards.
TTTAATCCTAATATTTCTAATTTTTCTTCTAAGAACTCAGCACTATCTTTTCCTTTAACAATAAATCCATCTTCTTTAATAGTATTACTTTTATTTTTACCTTCCCAATAAAGTGCATAATACTTTTTATTATTACTATCTATTAAAGTTCCATCAGTTAATGCTTTTACTTTCCAACCTTCTTCATACTTAGGATAAGTAACAGTAAATCTTTCTGGGTTTGATACCTTTATTTCTACATCCATATCTTTTTCTGGATAAATATAAATAATTGGTTTAGCTGAATAACTATTAAATGATATAATGAAAAACATTACCATACAGAATAATACTAATCCTATAAAGATCATTAAAAATAGCAAATCTTTTTTCTTCTTATTAATACCTACTGCGATACCATTTAAGACAAAGAATAGCGCAGAATAAACAATGTTATAGCTAACCAAGTCACTTGCACTGATCAAACCAGGTATAAAAACAAAAACTTCTAAAATAACATTAATACCGAAGAATATTGCCAAAGTAATATTTGTATGTGAAAACTCTGCTTTATTTTTTAACATTTGATAGAAAAATATAGCAAATATAATTATTATTCCTAAAACTATGAGATCATAATACCATGCCCAAAGACACATACCAAATGCTATTTCCGGCAATAATATACTCATTATATTTTTTATAGTTAAATAATCTTTTAATTCTTTTTTCTTCTTCTTAGCCATTGAAGACACCTCTATTCTCTTTAATTATATCAATAATAATGATTTATAAAAAGAAAAAGGACCAATTTAAATTGGTCCTTTACATTTCTTGTAAATAAGATTTCAGCTTAGATGCAGTGTCTTTTCCTACTATAGTACTTAGTTCTTCTAAAGAAGCTTCTTTCATTTTCTTTAGAGAACCATACTTCTTTAATAATTCTTTTTTTCTTACTTCTCCTATTCCTGGAACTACATCTAACATACTAGAAAGTGCCCCTTTAGCTTTAATATTTCTATGATATGTAATTGCATATCTATGTACTTCTTCTTGTATTCTTGTTAAGAATAAGAATAGTTTAGAGTCTTTATCTACTTCTAATATTTCATAATTATCAGTCATTATTTTATTAGTGCGATGTGTTTTATCTTTTACTAAACCTATTACTGGAATATTTAAATTTAATGAATTTAGTATTTCTTTACAAGCATTTATTTGTAATTTTCCACCATCCATTACTATTAAATCAGGAGTATATGACTCTTCCATAATAGTTTTAAAGTATCTTCTATAAATTACTTCTTTCATAGCACCTAAATCATCTTTTACTTCAGTACTTATCTTATACTTTCTATATAAATCTTTATTAGGTAAGAAGTCATCAAACACAACCATACCACCTACATAGAAAGTACCAAATAAATGACTATTATCAAATGATTCCATACGATGTAGTTTATCTAAATGTAATAATTCTTTTAATTCATTAATTGCTTTTAATCTTTCTTCATCATCTTTCTTCAAAGTCTCTTCTTGTAATTCTAATTGTTCTTTAGCATTCTCTCTACACAAATCTAACAGACTCTTCAATTTACCTTTCTGTGGACTATTAACTTTAATATTAAAATATTCACTTAATAAGTCTCTATCAATATCACTAGGTACTAATAATTCACGGGGTAATATTCCTTTATCATAAAATTTTATTAAATACTCAATTACTTCATTAGAAATATCTCCAAGTGAAGTAATTATCTCATTATGTCTACCAAATAATAAACCGTCTCTAATAAAGAATAATTCTATACTTAGATAATTATTATCAGAATAATAGTTAACCATATCAAAGTTATATTCCTTATTAAGATCAATCTTTTGTCTTCTTAGAGTGGTTTCTATATCTTCTAGCATCTTCTTTAATTCCAAAGCTTTTTCATAATTCATATTACTTGATGCTTTTTCCATATCAACTTTTATCTTTTCAGTTATATGTTTAGGATCTCCTTTTAAAAAAGTAATTATTTCTTTTTTCATCTCTTCAATTATTTCTGGAGCAATTTCTTTTTTACAATAACCCAAACATTCTCCAATATGATAATACAAACATAAATCTTTTTTTAATTTATCACATTTACGTAATGGATAAATCCTATTAATCATATTAACTGTCTTTCTAGCAGCATTTACATTAGGATATGGACCATATAAATGATTTTTATTTCTTTTTCTTTTTACGTTTCTTACTACTTTTAAAGTAGGATATTTATCATTAGTTAATTCAATATATGGATATGATTTATCATCTCTTAATAAAATATTATATTTAGGATCATACTTTTTTATTAAAGTTATTTCTAAAATTAAACTTTCTAATTCACTAGATGTAACAATGTATTCAAAATCATCTATATCATCTACTAACATTTTAGTTTTACCAGTAACAGTTCTAGTAAAATAACTTCTTAATCTTTTTTGTAAGTTTTTAGCTTTTCCAACATAAATAATTATTCCATCTTTATTCTTCATTTGATAAGAACCTGGTTTAGTTGGAACTAAGCTAAGTTTTTCTTTAAAATCCTTCATAATATCACGTCCATGTACATATTATATCAAAAATAAAAGGTTTTTAAATCAAAACCGTTTATTTCTTTTTTTTTTAAAAATATAATTCCATTAAAGCTCTTGTTAAAAAAACTATAGCTATTAACGTTAGAACACATGCTATAATACAAAGTTCTTTATAAGAAGATACAATAGATAAAGCCATAATATACATATAAACAGCTAAAGCAATACTTATCATAAAAGCAAACATATATTTATAATATGTGGTTAACTTAGCTTCATTAATTCTTTTTTCTTTTTTTTCATTAGAAGTTAATTCACTATCAAATTTTATTTCTTTATATTCATTATTATTCATACTAGCTCCTATTCTAACAATCTTTTCTTCTAAATTGTAATATACAATAAGTTAAACTTTCAAATATTAAAACTATAAAAGAAATAGTTACTACAGCAGAAACTATTATTAACCAAGCATTAATTGGTGCGGCAGTAATTAAATGAAATGTAATACCTATACCAATTATAGTAAGAATTGAATATACAAACACTGAATCTAAAGAAGCATTTGCAATGTTATAATCCCTCTTTTCACTACTTGTCATTTGATTATAATTTTTTCCTTCTTTTTTAGGCATTGTATCACCTCTATTTTTTCTTCTTTTTACCTATTTCAAAAACTTTAATATCACCAGATGTTAACACATTAATTGCTAATAATAATGAACCTAATACTATTTCAACTATAATTGAAGTTACTAATACAGCATGATTTCTTGTAAGAAATTCATTTCCTGGATCTATTACCATTAAACTAATAACCAATACTGAGGTAAAGACTGGCAAACTATAAATAAAGTAAGCTATTGTACTTAGTGTAATAACTACATTTTTAGTCTTTTTTACCTTCAATATATTAGCTTTTATATCCCTTGCAAATATAAATCCTTTGTATGCAATATATAATCCTCCTGTTAAGAAAATAACTCCCAATATTTTGACATCATTTGCTTGTAATAGAGCTACAATTCCCATACCACAAAATAGTATTGCTATAATTATGCACGTAATTAATCCTACAATATCAAACAAAATACTATCATGAGCCTCTTCTTTACGAGGATCCCTAGAACTTAATCGTAGTTCTCTTTTTTCTTTCCTTGACATTTCATCATATGTCTTTAATTCCTTATATTCATTATCTTTCATAAATACCTTCCAATTTTATTTTTTAATCACAGCTAGAATTTCCATTACTCTTTGCCTCACAATAGCGATTATCGCTGCGAACTGAAACTGTTCCATCTTGAATAAGTGAAACAATTATTTCATCATCGGAACATATAAATTCATCATCTTTTTCACCACAAGCATTATTACCGAAAGTTTTGACCATTATTTCATAATTACTTTCATATGTACTGTCATCAAAACCAAAACCTTCTAAACATGTTAATTGCTTTTCTTTTATGAAACAGACATAATTAGAAAAAATTGTCTCATCATCAATATAATAACCTAGAAAAACATCAGAATTTAACTCTTTATAATCTTTTTTTAAATCTTTATAAGAAATTTCATCATCTAATCTATATGATTTAGTGCTATATAATATATTACTAGTATCAGTACTAGGATTATGTTTAATATAATCAATATAATTAAACATTGCCATTCCAATAATAATTATTGGAACAAATGCAATTGCTAAAACTACTGCTGCTTTTCTAAACTGTTTATATGTACTTATTCTTACTCTAAACAGAATATTTTTACCTTTACTTTCTAAAAACATATCCAAGAAAAAACCAAAGACTCCTACAATTAATCCAATTATAAAATACAATTCTGGATAAACAATAATTTTTTCATCAATTTTCTCGGATAATAATATTACTAGTAGGAATGATATTACTATACTGAAAAAGGCACCATATAAAGAATAGTATAATAACGTAAAAATTGATGATACGGTTATATCTTTAGTGTTTTTTTTCATAATACCTCTCCTATTATATATTTTATTATAAATAATAGTTTCAAACAATATCTTGCTATGTCAAATATGTAAATAAAAAAATACCAATTATTGGTATTTTTCCATTGCTTTCATCATTTGATTTATTTGCTTTTGATTAGGTTTTCTACCCATTTGCATCATTAAAGCTTTAATCATATCTTCATTAATTGGTGGATTCTTCTTTAAATAACTCTTCATAAATTTACGAGATGCGAAGAAACCAATTACAGCACCTAGGACTAATCCTACTACTAATATCAATATATCATGTAACATAAATTCATCTCCTTAAATTTATTTTACTAAAAACATTTTAATTAGACAAGAAATAGATAATTATTTTAATAAATTATCTATTTTTTCTTCTAATGAATCTACATCAAAACCAAATTTCTTATAAACATCAGAAGCTGGTCCGCTAGCTCCAAACTGATCTAATGTAATTAAATACTTACTATTATAAATTAGTCTATTCCATGAGAAACTAGATGATGTTTCTACAACTATCTTTCTAACTTCTACAGGTAATACTTCTTCCTTATATTCATCATCTTGAGCTAAGAATCTCTCTAGATTAGGCATTGATACTACTCTAATATTTATACCTTTAGTTTTTAATCTCTTAGCAACTTCTAATACTGCATGTAATTCTTCACCACAAGTAATTACTATTCCTTTTGGTTTCTCTACAGTGTCTAAAGCAATATAGCCACCTTTTTCTACCTCAGTTACTTTTGTTTCTTCTAAAATAGGTAATGAATTTCTGGCCAAAGCAATAGCACTAGGACCATGATCTTTAGCTAAAATTGCTTTATATGCACCTAATACTTCATTAGTATCAGCTGGTCTAAAGACATCTAAATTAGGTAAACTTCTAAGCATTAATAATTGTTCTATAGGTTGATGAGTTGGTCCATCTTCTCCCACCCCAATTGAATCATGAGTAAATACATATATATTTGCTAAATCCATCATAGAAGCTAATCTTAATGAAGGCTTTAAATAATCACTAAATGATAAGAAAGTAGAACCATATGGTCTAAATCCACATAAAGCTAAACCATTTAAAATAGCTCCCATTGCATGTTCTCTAACGCCAAAATAAATATTTTTTCCTAAATAATTATCTTTTTGGAAATTACCAGCATCTTTAATATAAGTCTTATTAGCTCCAAATAAATCAGCAGCTCCTCCAAATAAATATGGATTATCTTTAACAATAGCATTTAAAATCTTAGAAGAAGCATCTCTTGGTGATTCTTTCTTATCTTCTGGAAGATCATAGAATAAATCTTTAACTTCAATACTTTTATCTTTATTCATAAAGTAATGTAATTCTTCTTTTACTCTATCGTCTAAAGAATCAACTAATTCTAAGAATTTATCATTTAAATTATTACATCTTTCGTCTATCATTGCTTGCATTTCATCTACTGAGTTTTGACTTACTGCGAAAGGTATATCTCTAAAGCCCATTTTTTCTTTAATACTAGTAATGTCTTCTTTCTTTAATGGTGAACCATGAACTTTATTAGTACCTTCTAAATTAGAATATTTACCAATAACAGTTTTGATTTCAATAATAGTTGGTTTATCAATACTTTTCTTAGCAGTTTCAATCGCTTTAGATATTAAATCTACGTTAGTTCCATCATCTACTGTGATAGCATTCCAACCTTGAGCTACAAATCTCATTGAAACATTATCATTAAATGTATCAGATGTTTTACCATCTAAACATACATCATTTGAATCATACAAAACTATTAATTTATTTAGACCCAAAGTACCAGCAAGTGATGCAGCTTCATAAGAAACTCCTTCCATTAAATCTCCATCACCACATAATACATAAGTATTATAATCAATAACATCTTTATATCTACTTCTAAGAGAAGCCTCTGCCATAGCCATACCAACAGCAGTAGCAAAACCTTGTCCCAAAGGACCAGTGGTGCAATCTACTCCAGGAGTTACTCCATATTCAGGATGTCCTGGAGTAATAGAATCTATTTGTCTAAAATCTTTTAAATCATTTAAACTAATATCAAATCCAGCCATATGTAATGTAGCATATAACAATGCTGAACCATGTCCAGCAGACATAACAAATCTATCTCTATTAAAGTATTCAGGATGATTACGATCAAATTTCAAATGATGAGCATATAAAGTATAAATAATTGGAGCAGCTCCTAAAACTATTCCCGGATGACCACTCTGTGCTTTATCAATCATATCTATACCTAAGCATCTAATTTGATCTATTATTTTTGTCTCATTTATTTCCATTTCCATAAAATCAACCCACTCCTATTGCTTTTATATTATAACATATTTTACTTTTTTCTTGAATATTTAAGCCACTTATATAGTTCCATAATGACTAAAATCGTAAACCCAAATAGAATTAAATATACTAAATGTAATCCTGGTACATGAGCAGTCTTTAAAAATACTGTTAAGAAAGGCACTTCTAAAACTGCTACTCCTAAAATCATAGAACCAAGTACTCCTACTAAGAATATTGGATTAGAAGATAATGGTATTTTAAATGAACTTTTATCTTCACTACGACAATTAAATGCATGTATATTTTGAAGAATAATCATTAAAGCCATAGTATATCCTCTAGCAATACTTATTTCCATATGAACAACATTTAATAAGTAATACCATAAACCAAATACTATAACGCTAATACATATTCCAGAAAGTAATATTTCATCCAATAAAACATTATCAAACAAACTTTCTTTTGGATCTCTTGGTTTTTTATTCATAATATCTGGTTCTGCTTTTTCAAATGATAATGCAATATCTTGAATACCATCAGTAACTACATTTAACCAGAGTAATTGAATGGCTACTAAAGGCATAGGCATATCAAAGAATATTGAGAAAGCAAAGAATAACACTTCTGCTAAACCACAAGATATTAAGAAATAAGTTATTTTACGAATATTAGCATAAGCTACTCTTCCTTCTAAAACACCATTTACAATAGATTTAAAATTATCATCAATAACAATCATTTTAGCAGTTTCTTTAGCAATATCAGTACCACTACCCATAGCAATACCTATATTAGCTACCTTCAAAGCTGGAGCATCATTTACTCCATCACCAGTAACCGCTACAAATTCTTCTTGTCTTTTTAAAGATTCAACTATTTTTAATTTTTCTATTGGAGTAACTCTAGTAAATATCTTTTTACTCTTAACAAACTCATCAAATTCTTTTTCACTTTTCTTAAGATATTCTTCTACTTCACTACCAGTAGTTACTTCTTCAAAATCCTTTGTTAATTTTAAATCTTTAGCTATTTTAAAAGCTGTTAATGGGTGATCTCCCGTAATCATTAATACTTTAATACCTGCACTAGTACACTTCTTAATAGCATTAACTGCTTCTTTACGAATTGGATCAATAAATCCAACTAATCCCATAAATGTTATATCTTTAATATCTTTTTCACTATAATCATCTTTTTCTTTAATTTTTCCATTAGCAATAGCAATAACACGATAACCATCACTTGATAAAGACTCATTTTGTTCTTCTATTTTATTAGGAGAAAAATCTTTCTTTAAATTAATTTTATTACAGAAAGACATAACTACTTCTAATGAACCTTTAATAGTACAATAAGTTTCTCCGTCTTTTTTATAGAAAACAGCTGAATACTTATTCGCAGATTCATATGGAATAGTCTCTAATATTTCTATATCATTAGTCTTAGTTTTCATTTTTTCTCCTAAAACTAAGAAGGCTATATCTATAGAATCTCCTATTTGTTCACTTTTACTAAACTTAGCTTCGTTATTAATAACTCCTAGTTTAGCTATTTCTTTAGCATAATTTAATTTTTCTCCTACAACACTACCATCTACAGAATAACCTGATCCAGAAACAGCATATTCTAAGTCATTAGGTAAAACTATTTTCTTAGCAGTTTGCTCATTAACAGTTAAAGTACCAGTTTTATCACTAGCTATTACCGTACAACTACCTAATGATTCTACATAATTCAGTTTTTTTGCAACTACTTTTCTTTTAGCCATTTTATTAGAAGCAATAGTTAAAGCCATAGTTAAAGCCAAAGGTAGTCCTTCGGGCATTGCAGATACTGCTAAAGCTATAACTGATACTAATACTTCTTGAAAAGGTAATCCTTTACTAAATAATAATAAAGCTAAAAAGACTGATAATACTCCAATTAAAATACTAATTTGTTTTGAAAATTTATCTACTCTAATAGTAAGAGGGGATTTTTCTTCTACTGTTTCATTTAAAGTATTAGCAATCTTACCTATTTCAGTATTTAAACCAACACCTATAACAATAGCTCTTGCTCTACCAGTAACTACACTAGTACCAGCAAATACCATATTAGATTGAGAAGTAATAGCTAATTCTTTATTAGGTAGCATTTTAGCATTCTTCTCGATTGTTATACTTTCACCAGTAAGAATAGATTCATCTACAGTAAAATTATGAGCTTCTACTAAACGTAAATCAGCACTTATCTTATCTCCTGACTCTAAATAAACATAATCACCAACAGTTAAATCTTTAGCATCTATTAAGACTTCTCTACCATCACGATCTACTTTTACTTTTTCAGGAACTAAAGAAGCTAATGCTTCTACTGTCGTATTAGCTTTATTTTCTTCATAAGTACCAATAATTAAATCAACTAAAACTATAAAAATAATAGCACAAGCATCTACCACTTCTCCTACTATAAAAGAAGCAATAATAGCTACCATTAATAATAAAACTATTGGATCCAATAATTCTAATAAAAATATTTTTATGATGCTATCTTTTTCTTTTTTAGGCAATTCATTTTTACCATATTTATTAAGTCTCTTAGTAGCTTCTCTAGTACTAAGACCATTTTCATCTACTTGAAATCTTTTAAATACTTCATCTTGATTCATAGCATAATAACGATTTTCTTTCATGTAATCACCAATTCTTTCTATTCTTACTATATTATATCAAATGTAAACAAAAGAAAAAAGGAGTTAACTCCTTTTTTAAATAGTTTTTTCACTTTCTCTTTCTTGCATTATTAGTTCTATATGATTAATTAAGTCATCAAAATACATTAAATCATTATAAACATCATTTTTGGTTTCAGTACGAATATTACTATTTTGTAAAAATCTCTCACAACTATTTCTTTCTTCAGTTAGAGCTCGATATCTTTTTTCCAAGTCTTCTAGAGATTCAACTTTTAAATATCCATATTCCTCATCAAAATCTAACATATTTTTCACCATACCTTCAAAACTTTTTATTCGGTTTATACATAGGTCACGCTATATAATAATCACCGGTTCTTTTTTGTGTAATTTATTATATCATAAAGATCATAAAAAAACTGTAATTTTTTAATTTACAGCTTTTTTTATTCATTAAACAGCTGTATATCCACCATCAATTGGTAATATTACGCCAGTTACATAACTTGCTTCATCACTAGCTAAGAAGATAGCTCCAGCATTTAATTCTCCTTCAGCACCATATCTCTTCATAGGAACATGAGAATCAGCAAATGCTTTAAACATATCAGTATCTAATACTTCAGTAGTTAATTCAGTATAGAAATAGCCAGGACAAATTGCATTAACTGTAATATTATATTTTGCAAGTTCTGCAGCAGCAGCTCGAGTAAAGTTAACTACCGCTCCTTTTGATGAATGGTATGCAATTGTAGGTATTTCAGTATTACCTACCATTCCATACATAGAGGCAATATTAATTACTCTACCATAATTGTTTTTCTTCATAATATTTCCAAATGCTCTAGTCATCTTAAATACTGAAGTTTCATCAGTAGCAATAGTAAAATCCCATTCCTCATCATTCATTTCTAAAACACCTTTATCTTTAGAAGATCCAGCACAGTTAACTAAAATATCAACTTTACCAAATGTTTCTTCTGCCACCTTAGCGGCATTATCAATATCTTCTGTTAAAGTAACATCACATTTAACGGGTAATACTTTAACTCCTTTTTGTTCTAATTCGGCTTTTAATTCTTCTAATTTTTCTACTCTTCTAGCTAATATTACTAGATCAGCTCCTTGTTCAGCAAATCCTCTTGCCATTTGCTTTCCTAATCCACTTGAAGCACCACTAATAACGGCTACTCTTCCTTTTAAATTAAACATATATAATTCCTCCTATTTTTTACCTTACGAATTAATTATACCACAAAAAGCAAATATCCACGTAAACTAATAAACACTTTACAGTAAAATAAAAACCACTATTGTGGTTTACATTTTCTTATTAGAATCATTTTCCTTAGAACTATCATTGGTATAAACAATATCCAAATTATTATTACTATTTGACAATTTAATTTGATTAGTAGTAACAATCATTGTTATCTTTTTAGGAAAAGATACTCTTAAGTCAGCTTCTTCCAATGCTTTTCCTAAAACATCAAAACCAAAAGTATCAGCACTTAGTTTGCAAGAACCTTCTTTTCTAACTCTATCTGCGATTTCATATGATAAAGATTCAACAAATGCTTTTTCTTTTTCTTTAGTAAGCATCTGATTATTACGATCTTCAATTTTCTTTTCACTTGGTGTAGGTTGAAACCAAATTCCCATCTCAATAGGCATTTGTTGAGAATTATAATTAGCAAAATATGGTTTCTTAATAACTTCTATCCACCATTTAGTTGCAATATCAATTATTTCTGAAAGTTCTGGATGTTCTTCCAAAAACACCATTGTTTTAGCTTGATCAATTTTATCTAATTCATCACGCATACTAAGACCAATATCTTCAAATTTAGACTTGATTATACGTTGATGATAACCATAATCATTTACTCTTTGAGCAATTGCTATTAAGACTTCCTTATTTTTCATAATCTTGGGATCATTTTGATTAATTAAATAATCAATGTATTGTCCAAATTCTTTACCTCTAAGTTCATTAATTTTATTTATAACTTCTTGTACTTCTTTTTCCATTATTTCACCTTCTCACAAAAAAATGGTGCCGATTAAAGGACTTGAACCTTTGACCTACTCATTACGAATGAGTTGCTCTACCAACTGAGCTAAATCGGCATTACCATTTTTATTATAACATATAATCATTAGTTTTATGATTATTAAAATATTGTTCAAATAATTTACTAGATTCTTCTCCCATTATTTTCTTTCTATCTTCTACTGCTTTTTCTATCTTTACCATTTCATCGTCTTCTACATTTCGATATAATTCGGGATTAAATACTGTTATATAGCATTCTTCAATAGGTATTTTATCGAAACTAGTAATAACTGATTTATTACCATAATAACTTCTACCAGCAAAACTACCCTCATATATTTTAGGTAATTCTTTATCAAAATCTCTACTAATAATTAATTCAACAGTTTCATCAGTAATTTTACCAAATGTTAAGTAGGCAGTACCTTCTTTTCTAAGAATACCGCTAACTTTATTATCATCAATAACAACTGTACCATTTAATTCATCGTCCGTATATATTTCTCCATATGGTGTACTCATACACATAATATCTTTAACTATTTTCATACTATCCCTCTCGGCGACATATTATAGCACATTTTAGTTTTTTTGACAATATTGGTGTTTGGAAGAGGAATCGAACCTCCATCATCTCCGTCGGAGGGAAATATTTTATCCAATTAAACTATCCAAACATAAGATAGTGAAGCCTAAGCTTCACTATTTTCTTCTTCAGTAACATCAGTACATTTTGCCCCTAGTTTTTTTGCTAACTCTAACCATTTGTCAACCTTAGCTTTTCCATCTTCAAAGATATTATCTTCTTCTCCTTCAATCGCAATTAATCGATTAATATCAACTTTATCATAATTAATAGTAATAGTACTAGTAACTGAATTATTCTCTCTAACTACATTAGCATCATAATAATCTAATCCTTGATAATTACTATGAATTTGTTTATATGCATCTTCATAAGTTGTTAAAATATCACTGCTTTCAGAAACAACTTGTTCTTCCGATTTTAAAATATTTAGAATATCATCAGTATAATAAAGATCATAGTTAAGATTAACTTCTGCTCCGTCAGCATTACCCAATCTAGTACAATGCTTATGTTGCATTTTACCAACATTTACTTTTTCTCCATTAGTTTCTACTATTTCTTTTTCTACACAACCAGTAACTAGTAACAGTAAAACTAATAGTAGAACTAGTAGACTACTTCTTCTCTTCATCATCATCCTCCAAATAACGCATAATCTTTCTTTGGTTCTTTAAAATAATTTCCATTTTATCATGTAATTCTTCTAAAATTATTTCACTCTTTAAATCAGTACGATAATCATTTTGATTTCGTAAACTATCTTTTGCCGCTTGCCTATTTTGGCTCATCATGATAATAGGCGCTTGTAAAGCTGCAATACATGATAAAACTAGATTAAGTAAAATAAAAGGATACGGATCTATTTGCTCTCCATCTACTAATAACTTGGTATTTAAAACAATCCAAAATATTAAGAATAAAGTAAATCCAAAAATAAATCCCCAAGAACCTGCTCTTTCACTTACCTTATCAGCCACTCTATCCCCAAATGTCATCTTAGATTCTTCTTGCTTATCAACATCTATACTGATTGGTTGATCAATAAGTAAATCTAATAATTCCTCTTCATCTTTTGAATCCAACTCATTATTCTTTAATAACATTTTAACTATTTCTTTTTTAGTCTTTCTATTCTCCATTAGTATCACCATTTAAATTATATCACAACAAAGAAAAAAAGAACAAATAATTGTTCTTTATTATTCTAATATAATCATTTGATTATTAGTCATGAAAAGAAGTTATTCCATAAACTTCTTCATTTTATTAATTATTTCTTTAGAAACATCTTTATCTAATTTAGTTAAGAATCCATGTGCAGAAAATTCTAATTCTAAATAATCTTTATCGTTAACTAATTTTTCATAATATTCTTTTGCTTCATCTTTTAAAGAATCTACATTACCAGTAATTACTAATGTACTTGGTATTTTACTATAATCTTTTAATTCTAATGGTCTTAATAATTTATCATTTTGATATTCAATTGATTCATAATAGTTTCTTAACTTAGTTAATAATCCTAGATTAAAATCTTTGTTTTTAACCATTGATTCATATTTAGCATTCTCATATTCCATACTTAATACCGGATATAATAATATTTCTTTTTCAACAACAAATTCATCCTTATTTAAATAATTAATTCCTGTAATTATATTACATCCTGTTGAATCTCCCATTAAAATTATTTTACTAGGATTAATTGTGTTTCTTACCAATCCTTTGTATAAATATTTTACTGTCTCATAAACACTTTTATACATTCCTTTATAATTAATGTTTTCATATTCAATCGCTATTAACATACTGTCTAATTCTTTACTTAAAAATTTATAAACTTCCGAATAATCTGTTCCAGTTATTTCGCTATTACCATGAATATAAATAATTACTCTATTTAAATCAGATATCTTTTTTGGATAATAAATATGCGCCGGTAAAATATCTTCATCAATAATAATTTCATAATTACTAATATTTTTCTTTGAAATGGACGGATGTAATAATTCTTTTATATTTCTAAATAGCTTAATTTCTCCCATACTATCACCATTTTAATAATATCATAAAAAAAGAACTAATATTTATTTAGTTCCTTTATTTGACACTATTTACCACTATTTTTTAGACTTTCTTTTACTAAATTTTTAATTCTCTCAGCCAGTTCTAAATTAGCCCTTTCTAAGTCATTTCCTACTACAAATGGTTCTCCAAATCTGATTGTTAAATCTTTACTTCTAAACTTATAATGACCTGTGATTGCATAAGGTACAATTGGACTAGCCGTTTTATTTGACATTGAAACTGCGCCAAATTTTAATGGTAATAAGTAATGATCTACATATTCATCTAGAGTTATTCTATGGTTTAATAGTAAGTCATCCAAGAATTCTTCAACATTAAATAAATTATCATCAAATTCATCTTGTGTAATAAATTTCATATCATATAATTCTACTAAATAATCAACAAATGTTGTTTTTTGTTTTTTAATTCTTTTATAGAATTCAGTATAAGACATATTCTCTGGCCCGAATCTTTCATATAATTCTTTTATCCTTTCATCTTTTAAAGAATTTCTAGTTCCTTCTGGGAACAACCCTAAAACATGACCACTTTTTAATACTTCTAAAGCCATTGAAGTAGCTTCAGTATCTTTAGTACTTCTATCTACTGGTATACATCCGGATCCTCTAAAAAACCAAGCAAATTTACCAACACTTGAATTAGGATCAAAATATTCCATTTTTGCCAAATAGTGAATATGTCTTTTAGTAGCTAGAATAACATTACATTGGTCCATTAAATGGACATGATTCCCAACTATTAAAAATTGTCCCTTACTAGGGATATTTTCTTTACCAATAATTTTGGGATTATACCATAATTTATAAATGAATCCTAAAATCGGTTTACCTATTTTATAAACAGGCATATTTTCATTAGTATGATGATCCATTTATTTACCTCCTTTTAGCTTATTACTAATTATATTCATTAATTCTTCATTAGATTTATCTAAGTTGTTAGAAACAGTAATTGGCTCTAAAAATTCTATTTTTACATTCTTTCTAAATATTTTGTACTCTCCTGTTATGACAAAAGGCACTAACTTAGTATTAGTTTCACTACAAGCTTTAACCGCACCTATTTTAAAAGGTAAAACAGGAACTTTTGTAGTATTATATGTTCCTTCTGGGAAAATTCCAACGCATAAATCATTATTCAAATAATCTATTGCTCCTTGTAGTGCATCATGATCATGTATTTTACGATTAACAGGAACACAGCCCATTCCTTTAACAATAAACTTAGTTAAGCCATGAAATAATTCTTCTTTAGCTAAAAAATGAACTTGACGATTAACAGTACCAACCAGCATCACAGGATCTAGCCATGCTTTATGATTTCCTGCGAGTAGTATACGTCCTGTTTTGGGTATGTTATTTAGACCTAGTGCTTGAGAAGGATAAAATATTTTTATTAATAATTTTATGATTGGTTTTATTATCTTATAAAACAATTTATCTTTATACATTATTTATCAAACCTTTTCTTTTTTACTTTTTGATTATTATAGACATCTTTTTCGTTTTCTTGATAATAACTAATAGCTTGCATTACTCTTAATCTATCACCATATCTTAATTTAAATAATTCTATTTCATCTGGAGTTAGTTTAAAGCCAGAAATAAATCTTATTATTCGATCATCATTATCCATTACTAAATACATATCAACAATTTCTTCTCTTGTTAAAAATTTATCTATTCTAATAGTTCTAGCAGCAAACAAGTCATAATAACCATAATAGTCATCATTATATTCTACTTGTTCTCCTAAGCTAGTTACTTCAGCAATACTCACTTCTTCTTCCATAGCTGGAAAATATCGTAATGTATCTTCTAATCTTTTTGCATAATGAAAACCATTGCCATTAACACCAAATTTTAAAGGACCTTCTATACTATAAGTTTTTCCTTCTTCAAAGGCCATACCATAACGATTTTCCATATTACCATAAAAAGCCTTATACCCTTTGTTCATAACCATACCTCATATTTTAATTATAACATAACATAAAAAAAGTAGATACTAATTATCTACTTAATATTTCTAATAACATATCTTTTATAATATCTATTATTAATAATTTATTTTCACTTCTAGTATTCTTATCAACTACTACTTCTTTATTGTAATAATTATCATTATTTTTATCATAAATACTTATAAAAACTCTATTATTGTCTCCAACTAAATTATTATTATCTACTCTATTTAATTTACCAGTTATACCTACTCCTAAATCACTATTAGTAAAGTTAACAATACTTTTAGCCATCTCTTTAGCAGTCTCTATACTATAAACACTATACTTATTAATAATATCTTCACTTACTCCCATTTTAATTTTAAATTCATTGGAATAAGTAACCGCACTATATTTTAATACTTCACTAGCTCCTTCAACATTAGTTAAAGCATTTACTACTCCTCCACCAGTACAAGATTCCATTGTTGAAATATATAAATTCTTTTCTTTTAACAGTCTAATTACTTCTTGCATATAAACCTCTATTTATATAAATTATGTAAGTCTGTACCTGATTTATCTTCTTTTGAAGCAGCTTCTTCTTGAGCAATTA
Organism: Bacilli bacterium; assembly: GCA_017432665.1. GTDB lineage: Bacteria > Bacillota_I > Bacilli_A > RF39 > UBA660 > UBA3789. The sequence goes on along the minus strand of JAFRIS010000032.1, from coordinate 16,971 downwards.
CCTTATCTGTTTTTACTTTTACTTTTTCTTTTGGCTTAGGAGGATTTCTTTTTAATTCTTCTTCTCTTTCTTTTTTCAAATCCTTATTATATTTTCTAAATCCAGCTCTTGTTTCAGAACCATCCATATTTTGATATGCAGTTGTGAATAAGTATCTATATAAGAATAGTATTAATAGCACTGCTCCTACTACTGTCATAATATTTAATAAATACTGACTATCACGATCAATAGTATTGTTTTTAGGTAATCCAATATCTTCAACTGGATGTCCTACATAATCAAAAGATCTTTCAGTATTACAGTTAATATTATCAGTTATGATAGCAATATACTTAATACCTTTAACACTCATACCTTTAGCTATTTCACTACTAGTAACATTAATAGTATATTCTATTTCTTCTTTAGACTTTATCATATCATCTTTAGAACAAAAATTCATAATTCCCATATTTTTTCTGTTTTCATCAAAAAAAGCTATTGAAATAGAAATTGGTAATTCTTTATCAGAAAGATTTTTAATACTACCAAATACTACTTTTCCATCACCATCATAATAAAATTTACGATAACTAAAATTATTGGTTACTAAAGTATTTTTAATGTTAGCTGGAATTAATTCATTAAATTCATAATTCGCAGCTTTTACATTAACTGTTACCAAACCTACTAATACTATTATTAGATAAAATATTTTTTTCATTTTACTCATTCCTTTCAATAATCTTTTCAACATCTAACCAATTAGTTACTTTGTTTTCTATATTATATTTATTTTTATCATCAAACAAAATATATTTTATTCCTACCTTTTCTAATTCTTGACAATTATTAATATCATCATCAATCATAATATCTATTTTATTTTTAAGACAAGCTTCTGCTTTTTCTTCATGATAAGAATTAGTAATTAACTTATCTATTTTAATATTATGTTTCTCAAACCAATTAGTAGTAGGTTCTACTATATTCATTTGTTTAGATGTAAGTTCACCACTACGAGCAGTAATTGCATATAACACATGTCCCGAATCTTTTAGTCTATTTAATACTTCGCTCACATATGGTTTTATTTCTACATTTTCAAATATATCAATAGTATACTTGTTAAAGAAATCATCTCTTTTAGTAAGCATTACTTGATTTGGGTCTATCTTTTCTTCTGTAGCATATTCATTAATATATTCATTGATAATCTTTGATGTATTACAAATTGTTTCATCTAAATCTATACCTATTCTCATTTTAAACTCTCCAGTTTAGTAATAGCATCATTAATGCTTTTTACTTTAATTAGTTTTATATTTAAATGTTTATCTTTCTTGTATTTTACTGCAGCTTTATAATTATCTCCTGCTGGTACTAAGAAATAGTCTGCTTTATCTTTAGATGCACCTAGTATTTTATATTCTACTCCACCTATTTCTCCTATTGTTCCATCTGGTTCTATAGCACCAGTTCCAGCAATTTTATAACCTTTTGTTAAGTCTTTTTTTGTTAATTGATTATAAATTTCTAATGTAGTAATTAACCCCCCAGAAGAACCTGATTCAGATTTTTTAAACTTTATACTTACATTAGGATCAGTTTTATATTCAGTAACATATTTTAATCCTACTCCTAGAACTATTCTATCATCGACTTTAGTTAATTTAGTCTTAACGGTTTTTTCCTTATTATTTCTAAGTATTTTTACTTCAACAGTATCCTTTTCATTCTTAGTTTGAAGATAATCTCGATACTCATCAACTGTTTTATATGTATTATTATCCATACTTAAGACTTGATCTTGTACTTTTAAACTCCCATCTGCTTCATCAAAGACTGTAATTATGTATAACTTGGAATCTTTTTCTTTTACTTCTTTATTAGCTAAAGTATAAGCCCAGTATTTAGCTACTTCATTAGCATCTGTTAAATATAAATCACTCCTAAATTCAATATCATCGATACTTTCATTAGTATTATATTTATAATCATCTGCGCTTTCTCTATCCCAAGTAGGAATTATATAACTTAGTCCATATGTTAATAAGTTGCCTTTTAATTCAGTTACATAGCTAATGTTGAAACTACCTTTACTTTTATGTTTGTTTTCTACATTAATTCTGCTTGCCACATCATCTATTCCTCCTCCTACTATAATATAGTAGTTTAAAGGAATTTGTAATATACCATATATAACAATTAAGGCAATAATAAATTTATATTCTTCTTTGATAGCATCTTTAATAACAGTCATAATTTTTTTGAACATTCTATCACCTTAACTTAATTATATCAAATAATAACCAAAATATATAAAAAAAGACTAAAAATATCAGTTACTTGTCACAAAAAAAAGATTCATAGGAATCTTTTAATACAAATGGAAACGATCTCCAGTATCTCTACTAGATGTAATATAGTTAATTGGAGCAATTATTTGAACACCATATCTAGTAGTTAATTCTGGATGATAGAAACCTATATAAATGTTTAAAACATTATCATCGGAAATACTTATCCAAACATTATTAATACTAAAATCTTTAGCTTTTTTACCCGATGGTAGTTCTGTAGTACCTAATTCAGGGATTGGATAATCAATCATATCAGTAGGAGGACCATACTTAATCATATAATAGTCATCTACTGACTCTGAACCAGATGTATGATACTGAGACTTAGTAAATTGTTGAATTATAACTAATCGTCTCTTAGTACCATCTCTCATAGCACAGTTAAGAGTGTGTTCTATTCTAGCTCCACCTTGTGATACTTGTCTTCCATAAGATGCACTAGTTATACCGATTTTAATAAAATCATCTTGAACTTCTTTTGTTAATAAGTTTTTATATGTATATATTTCTTCTTTATTCTGTTCAATTATTCTTTTTTGATTAAATGATGCCACTGTGGAATACATAGATGTGGCTATTGTAACTACTAAGATAAAACAAACAATTACTTCGACAGTAGTCATACCTTTATTATTTAGTTTTCTCATGTTTATCCACCTACCTCTATGTTGGCATATGAATAATAGTTATTATTATCAACAAGATGCTGAAAACTAACAATTATTCGATATTTAGCACCATTTTTCGAAGCAAATCGATAATCAGGAAGTAATTCAATATAGTCTTGAAAACCATCATTAAACACCTTTTTATTTACAGCTTCTGCACAGTAATCGCTGTCAAACCCTTCGTTTCCACAATATGTTAGAAAATCTTGTTTACACTCGTCTTCCGACTTATCACAGTCTTCTTGCCAACGCATAATTGGATTAGTCGCATTAGTCGCCATATCCTTAAATTTCTTCATTGTAGGCTTTGGCATAGTGGTTCCTCCAAGTTGATAAGCAGTAATAAAAATATTACAATTATTACCACCTGTTGAACAGCCTTCTACTTGTAAAGCATTGACAAGCGTTTTGCACATTTGACGCTTTTCATCTGCTGGTGGAACATCTTTACATTCGAATCGGAAATAACCATATTTTTGGAAATTATTTGCTTTAGCACTTCCAGCTGTAATTGAATATTCTGAGTCTTCAATAATTCTTTTTATCCAAAATACTGAGTACTTGTCGTCAACATCATCATATACTTCTCTTTTCTCATATTCACCCATCAAAGGATAGAAATAGTAATATATCATTGAGAAAATCGTCATTAAAAATACAGTTACTACTAAGGTTTCTGCAAGAACAAAACCTTTATTGTTATTTTTTTTCATATTTTCTTTCTCTCTTTCCTTGATATTCTCTTAAATTCATTATATAATAATTATGAATAAAATACCATAGAAAGTAGACAAAGGGGTTGAAATGATGGTTCAATTTGATGTCAAACGTGTCCAAAAAGGAACCGAGAGTTTCATGGTGTCTTTTGATTTTGCGAAGACTCCCGTTACTCAAATAGCCGACTACATTATTATTTCTGCATCTAAACACAATGCTTCCGATATCCATTTCGATCCTCGTGAAGAAGGAATGATGGTAAGATTCAGAATTGATGGTGACTGTCAAGATTATACATTCGTTCCTAAAGCTTATGAAAGAAATTTAACGACAAGACTAAAATTATTAGCAAATATGAATATTACTGAATCTCGTTTACCACAAGATGGTGCGATTAAGGGTATGTTTGGTGATACATATCTTGATATGCGTGTGTCTGCATTACCACTTAATCAAGGTGAGAAAATAGTTATTCGTATCTTAGATTATACTCGTAGTTTACAAGGTATTGATAGTTTAGGATTCCATCCTAAAAACCTTGAGAAAATAAAAAGAATGATGGGCCTTCCAAACGGAATTATCCTAACTACTGGAGCTACTGGTTCCGGTAAATCTACAACAACATATTCAATTCTACAAGGATTAAATAAACCCGAGACTAATGTTATTACTGTTGAGGATCCGATAGAAATGAATATTGAAGGTATTAACCAAGTTCAAGTAAATGCTGAAATAGGTATGACCTTTGCTGCAGCACTTCGTTCTATCCTACGTCAAGACCCGAACGTTATTCTTATCGGAGAGATTCGTGATGCTGAAACTGCACAAATAGCCGTACGTGCGTCTATTACTGGACACTTAGTTTTATCTACAATCCATACTAACAATGCTTTAGCTACCGTTGAACGTTTACTAGATATGGATGTTGAACGTTACTTATTATCTACTGCCCTATCAGGAATCATTTCTCAAAGACTTGCAAAAATGCTATGTCCTGATTGTAGATATCAAAGAGAAACAACTAAATACGAGAAAAAAGTATTTAAGAAATATATGCATATGGACGTCGCAACAGTATGGGATGCTAATCCACATGGTTGTGACCATTGTCGTCGTGGTTATCATGGACGTATTGCTGTTCATGAAGTACTAGAACTTACTGATGAAATCAGAAATGCTATTAATAATGAAAATCTTGAAAAAGAAGATTTGGCTAAAATGGTATATGATGGTGGTACTATTACAATGCTACAAGATGCCTTAATTAAATGTTTAGAAGGTAAAACTACATTTGAAGAAGTGTATCGTACAATTGAAATTGAAAATGAAGATGATGATAACTATGAAAATGAGATAGCTACTGAAATAAAAGACACTATTCCAGAAGCACCTCCTGAAATTAGTAGCGATGATTTACTAGATGATGGAACTAAAAAGAATACTGAAAACGATATTTCTAACGTCATTGAAGCTCCAGCATTCACTGCTGCTGACTTTATGAGTGAAGAAGAAAAGAAAGAAGCGGGATTAATACCTGCTGAAGAAGAGAAAAAAGAAGGAGACAAAGCAAAAGAAGGAGAAGAAGCAAAAGAAGGAAAAACAAAACCTGCTACACCTGAAAAACCTACAGCACAACCGGTAGCACCTGTTCAGCCGGTAGCAAAAGTTCAATCTGTTGGTCAAGCTCAACCTCAGTCTCAAACTCCTGAAAACTCAGTTACTCCAATTGCTCAAGTTCTTCCAGTTGCAGCTGTTGCTCCAGTAGCATCAATAGATCCATCAACTCAAACTAAGCCTGCTGCCGAGGCACAAACAACACTTAATAATCAACCAATAGTCCAAACAGCAGCACAAAATTCTATGGGAACTGAAAGTGTTCAAAAGGTTCAACCTGTTGCACCAGTTAATCCTGTAAAACCAATTAAATAACAAATCAAAAAAGCTACATATGTAGCTTTTTATAATCCTTCAATAAGTTTTAATATTTCATCGTTTATATCTTCTATTGTTCTTAATTTATTATCTCTGATACATTCAATACGATCCCAATTATATAATTCAGATAATTCAATATATGCTTCCTCAGACTCTTTTAAATATTCTGGGGATTTTTCATGTTCATCAATATGTTCTCTATTCTTTCTTAATTCTAATGAATACTCATATGGTACATGTAAAAATATTGTTTTATCTGGTTTAGGCAATTTAAGTAACCAATATTCTAATTTATCAATCCATTGATACATATCAAATCTCTCATCTTTATCTTTTATCTTACTACCTTGATGAGCTAAATTAGATGTAGTATATCTATCTAAAATAACATAATAATCATTATCAATATATTCCTTTATTTTAGGCATATTATACTTTCTATCAGCTGCGTAGTATAAACATACTACATAAGGATCCACATTAATTGCTCCTTCTTTAAATAAACTCTCACCTATTTCGGGTTTACCCAAATAATCTCCACCTATAATTTTACCTGTAGGAGTATCATACATAGGAAAACTAAAGCGAATACACTTTTTACCAGAATCTTTTAATCTTTGTTCTAATAAACGTGTCTGAGTTTCTTTTCCTGAACAATCAGTACCTTCTACTACAATAACTTTACCTGCCATACTATTTCACCTGTCCTGGATTTACCTTAATACTAAATGAATTATTATCTATATCCCCTTCATATTCTTTTGAAATCCACATACGAATAGTTACCTTTTTAGTATCATCTACTTTTCCATTATAAACTACCATTCCCTCATCAGTTCTAGTAGGAACTTCACTTAAGTTATTACTGTATGTAGTATTACCATCAGTAATAGAAAATTTAATATATTCTAAATCTATATTATTAATCATTGGATAAACAACTACTTGATAATCACTATTAGCCTCACCACTTACCTTTAATTCACGAGACTTAGTGTTAACAATGCTTTTTCCCATATCATCAGATAATCTTTTAATGTTATTAATCTTAATCATATCAGTAGTATCATTATTATAAAAAGAAATATAACTAGCGGTAACTTCATTTACTCTAGGTTTTAAAATATCAGTCTTAAAAATTAGATAACTAATACCTAATACTAATAGACACATCAAAGCACTAATAACTGTATTTTTATATAGTTGTTTTCTTTGTCTTTGTTGTCTTTTACTAAGTTTTTTAGTTCTTCTCTTCTTTCCCATAGCTATATCCCCTTCTATTATCATATTAACAAACGACACTCATTTAAACAACAAACTCAACAAAAAAAGTGTCTATTAGACACTTATTTTACTATTATTATCAAATGGTACTAGCAAACACTTTCTACTAGCTAAGAAATCACACATATGAACAAAGTTCTGATATTTAGTTTTTGGTCTTTCTAAAACTTCATTTCCATTATAATCTGTAGTCCAAGGTCCCATATGAGTTTTAATTACATCACCCATGAATTTAGCATCTTCTTTTGATAAATCCAATTCTTTATACTTATCGATAATAAAATTAGCCATAAGAATCGGATGATCAAATCTCGTATATCTTTCTTGAGGATCACCTAACTTTAATCCATCGTGTACTAATAAAGACATTAACATTAAATCTTTCTCTCTTGCAGTATACTTATCTCCAATACAAGGATTATTTAATAGTTCATAACCAATACGCATTGCGGCTTTAGAATGTCTAAGTAAACCTCCTTCTCCCAAAGCATATTCAGGATGATACTTACCAGTTGAAGAAGCAGCTTCGTGTAGCCAATATTCTGGTAACATATTAATTATATTCAATAAAACTTTCTTATACGATTCATCATTAATATATTCTAACTCTTCTACAAACATTTCTAATCTATCCATTATAATCCTCCAATACTCTAATAATTATTTCATTACTAATATACCATTTATCTTCTGGTATTCTTATATGATGATTATATCTAATTAATAATCCATCTTTTATTAAATCATCTACATCTAAATCAATTTCATCTAAAGAAATACCTTCTGCTTTTCTTAAATTTAACATTATCTTATATTCAATTAAATCCTTAGTAGTTAACTTAGTATCTTCTAAAATATATTCACCAGATAAATACTTGTTTATTGAACGAGTATTAGTAATTCTTTTATTTCCAATATAACTACTAGCTCCTAATCCAAAACCATAGTAATTATTATTGTTCCAATAACATAAATTATGTCTAGAATAATAACCAGTCTTGGAAAAATTACTAATCTCATAATGATCATAATTATATTTTTTCATTTCTTTACAAATCAATTTATACATCTCATAATCTAAGTCTTCAGAAATACTAGTAATTCCATTTATCTTTAACATTGTATGATCTTCTATCATTAATGAATAAGTTGATATATGTTCTACATCTAAAGAAAAAGTATATTCTAAATCTTTCTTTAATATACTTATATCTTCTACCGGAAGAGCATACATTAAATCTACATTAATATTATTAAAACCCAATTCACGACAAGTATTAATTATATTACTAATCTTATTCTTATTAATATCTCTATTTAGAAAAGATAAATTCTTTTTATTAATTGATTCTAATCCAAAACTTAATCTATTAATTCCATATTTCTTATAAAGTAATAATTTATCTTCAGTAATATTTTCAAAATTAGATTCTATTGTAAATTCGATTGTCTCAGACTTATTAAATATTTTTAATATTTCAAATAATTTAGTTAATTCTTTAATACTTAGAGAACTAGGAGTACCTCCTCCTATATAGATAGTATCTAATACTTCTCCTTTATAAGTAGTTTTAATTTCTTTTTCTAATTCATTTAGATATTTATCAACAAACTTTTCATCATAATACAATTTACAAAAGTCACAATAAGAACATATTTTACTACAAAATGGTATGTGGATATAACAATTCTTTACCATTAATCTTTAGAAAGAATTGATAAGAATGCTTCTTGAGGTAATTCAATACTACCTACTTTCTTCATTCTTTTCTTTCCTTCTTTTTGTTTTTCCAATAGTTTTTTCTTTCTAGTAATATCTCCACCATAACATTTAGCTAAAACATCTTTTCTTAAAGCCTTAACTGTACTTCTAGAAATTATATGATTACCTAAAGCTGCTTGTATAGGTACTTCAAATAATTGTCTAGGTATAATATCTTTCAATTTTTCTACTATTTCTTTTCCTCTATTATAAGCAAAATCTTTATAAACTATTAAAGATAATGCATCTACTACTTCTCCATTTATTAAGATATCCATCTTAACTAATTTTGATTCTTCATAACCGATAAATTCATAATCAAAGGAAGCATACCCTTTAGTGCATGATTTTAATTTATCAAAGAAATCAAAAATCATTTCTGATAAAGGCAATTTATACTCAATAGTTACTCTAGTAGGATCAATATAATCCATATTTATAAATATTCCTCTTTTATCCTGACATAGTTTCATAATATCACCAATATATTCTGATGGTGAAAAAACTACTGCTTTTACATATGGTTCTAATATCTTTTTAATCTTTTCTGGCGTAGGCATTTTATATGGAGCATCTACTTCTATTTCACTATTATCATTTAATATTAGCTTATATATTACAGATGGCGAAGTAGCAATTATATCCAGATTAAATTCACGTGATATTCTCTCTTCTACTATTTCCATATGTAATAATCCTAAGAAACCTACTCTAAAACCAAAACCTAGTGCTACTGAAGTTTCTGGTTCAAACGATAATGCAGAATCATTTAATTGTAGTTTTTCAAGAGCTTCTCTTAAATCTTCAAACTTACTAGCATCAATTGGATATAATCCAGAATAAACACTAGCTTTCATCGGTTTATAACCTGGCAGTTTTTCATTAGCAGGATTTTTCTTTAAAGTAATTGTATCTCCCACTTGAACGTCTTTTAAAGATTTAATAGATGCATATAAATATCCTACTTCTCCAGCTTTTAGTTCTTTTACTTTTTTCTCATTTGGTGTATCAATTGATATTCCTAATACTTCATAACTAGCATTAGTCTGCATCATTAAGATTTCATCACCAACGGATATTTTTCCATCCATAACTCTAATACTAGTAATAATACCTCGATAATTATCAAACTTAGAATCAAAAATCAAAGCTTTTAATTTGTTATTTTCATCACCTTTAGGAGCAGGAATCAATTTAATAATCTTTTCAAGTAATTTATCTACTCCTTCTCCTGTTTTACCAGATGTTAAAACAATATTTTCTTTATCAAAACCTAAATTTTCTAATTCTTCAGTACATCTTTCAATATTAGCAGATGGCAAATCTATTTTATTAATAACTGGAATAACTGTTAAATTATTATCAAGTGCTAAATACAAATTAGCAAGTGTTTGAGCTTCCACTCCTTGAGTAGCATCCACTACTAAGATAGCGCCTTCACAAGCAGCGAGACTACGTGATACTTCATAAGAGAAATCTACATGTCCTGGAGTATCAATTAAATTTAACATATATTCTTTTTTTTCATATTTATACATTAATTGAACGGCATTCAATTTAATAGTAATTCCACGTTCTCTTTCTAGATCCATAGAATCTAACATTTGATCTTTTAATTCTCTAGCTTCAATAGCCCCAGTTAATTCTAGGATACGATCAGCCAAAGTACTTTTACCATGATCTATATGAGCAATTATACAAAAGTTTCTAATATTCTCCTGCATCACTGAGACCTCCTCTAAAACTAATAAGATTATACCATAAAATAAAAAAGAAATGAATTATTCATTTCTTATTTTATTTGTTTGCATAGCTTTTGAAATTATATAGAAACCTACTATCATAATCGTAATTCCAAAGAGAATAATATTTATAATAGTTACTCCTGTATCAGGAACATTATTAATTACTTGTTCTCCATCATCAGAATCATTATTTCCAATATAATTAATACTATAATATCCTGAATAGTCTATCTTAACTGTACTAGGTAATGGAGAATTTTCAATAGTTACATCACTAGCATGAACTTGTAGTAACCATACTGCATCACTAGCTACTTCTTCGTCATCAATTCTAATATTATCACAATCAGGTTCATCGTATTCTCTTCCAGTAGTAGGTACATATACTGAACCGCCAGAAGCTACTGGTAAACTAGCTATACCATTATCACACATTGATACATCACTATAACTATTATATACTCGAACATTCTTTGCTGATAATTCTTTTGGAATTCGATTAGTTAACTCTGAAACTTTTAAACTATCACCAGCAACATTAACAGTCTCATGATTAGTAATAGTTAATCTTTTTAAATTAGTATAACCAGTTAAATCTAGATCTTTAAGCCAACCATATTGAACTACTAAGTATTCAATCTTAGTTTTATCAGGAACATTAAAATCATTAAATTTATTAAATACTATATCCAATTCTTTAAGATTTGTTAAATTTGTTAAAGCTACATTATCAAGATTATTTGAAGAAGCATATAGTTTTTCTAAAGCATTATTCTTACTTAAATCCAAGCTGTTTAATCCATTTAATCCAACATTTAAATACTTAAGACTAGTTAATTTAGAAACATCTATACTTTCAAATAAATTATTATATAAATCTAAATCAATTAATTTAGTATTTTTACTTAAATCTATAACGTCTAAAAAATTACTAGAACTATATAAACGCTCTAAATTAGTATTACTACTTACATCTAATTCTTTCATTCCATTAGCCGAAACAATTAAGAAATTTAAATTAGGTAAATCACTAACATCAATACTAGCTAAACTATTTTTATTAACTTCTACTCTTGTAAGAGTACTTGTCTTAGGAAGTTTAATAGAAATAAGTTCATTTTCTGAAGCAGCTACTTCCTCTAGTTTTGTATTATGACTAAGATCTAATTCATTAAGATTATTACGTTCTAAATAAAGTCTTTTTAGATTAGTTAATTTTTCAATACCAGCAACATCATCAATATTTTGTTCACGGCATACCAAATCATCTATTGTGGCTAATTCAGCATCCGTCGCAGTCTCATCTTCATCTTTTCCTAAAGCGTCCATTACGCAAGCATAAAAGTTTTCTGATGCAAAACCTGCTTCTTGAGCTCCATTATATTCTTTTCTATCTATTTTAATTGTTACTTTAGATGTTTGAAACATCAATCCTGTAATTAGAATTAATAAAATTATAATTAATTTATTATTTCTCATACATATCACCTCTATTATCTTAATTATATCATTTAATATTTATACAATTTGTTCAAATATTAGTACTTGACATCTTTTAACACAAAAAAAGTACTAAAAAGTACTTTTAATATGTAATACTACTATTATCAAAATAATAGTGCTTATTTATACTATTAACACTAAATGTATAGGCTACAGTTGCAGCTCTATCCAAATAATTATCGATACTAATTTCTTTTAATTGATCTTTTGTAAGATCACGCATTTCAGCAATAGGAGTAGTATGTTGATAATCTTTGTATATCTTAACAACATAAGTCTCACCAGTTTGTTCTAATTGTGTATAAATAACTTTTTCAGTTAAAACTAATGGTCCTTCTGCTTTTTTAGTAGCTGAAGCTAACTTAGTATAGACTGGTTGAATCAATTCTTCCTTTTTATCAGCTTTAGCAAAAACCACTTTATAAAATTGCTCATTCTCATCAAAAGTCATTTTCGCAACACTTGATTCATTAAGAAAACTAAACTTATAAGCTATTTCTTTTGGTGGATTAAATTCCACATCAGAACCAAAGAAACTAGGTAAACAGTTTTTGATTTTAGTAATTGTTAATGAATATACTTTTTGTTTGTTTTCAACTTGTCCTGTATCCGCTAAGTCAGTTGGTTGTACAAACTTTAAAGCATAATATAACTTCTCATCATCATTAAATGAATCTTTATTAACACTATTTTCTTTTAAGAACTTATCATTACCATAACCATCATTTTTATAAGCAACATATTTATATAATATTTGAACATTTTCATCATTTAACTCTACTTGAGTATCAACTGGAGGTTTTTCCTTAGGCTTACCAAAAATAGCATTACTTACAAAGAATACTAGTAAACCAACAGCAATAGCAATAACTATAACAATAATAATCGCAATCTTTTTGTTAACTTTGTGTTCTTTGACATTACCGTTTTCATCAAAGTCATCACCTATTTTAAAGTCGTCCATAGATTCACCTCTATTCTTATTTAATTTTATCATAAAACTAGAAAAAAGAAACACTTTTTAAAGTATTTCTTATTTATTATTAGTCATTTTAACAATACTTGTATTAGTAAAATCTATTTTAGTAATTATATCTTGAAGTTTTTTATACTTCATTTTTCTAATCATTTCAATCCTATTAGGTATTATTTTATGATACTTAATAATATCATCATAACTATTATTAACTACCATATCAACATTATCATAAATCTTAACTTCTCCTGCGATCCAAACTTTCTTTATTCTTTCAAATGTTTTTTCATCAACAGGAATATTTACTAATACTTTTTTTATTTCATCAGTTAGTTTTTTTGGATTAGGAGTAGAAGCAACTAAATAGAATATTCTAAACTGTTCAATACTTTCCCATTCAGTATAAATACTACTCATCAATTTATCTTGTCTTACTTTTTCTCTGAATTCTGATGAAGCTCCAAAGAGAATAATTGTCAACATATGTAAGTATAAATCCAACTCTAAATCAGATAAATTAATATCTTTAGTAGGTACTTTCAAACCAAAAGCTAATTTTGGTACCTCAATATTACCAGTAATTGCTGCTTCTTTAGTTTTAACACTATCTGGTTCTTTAATATCTTTAATTACTGGCAATTCTATTTCTTCTTCCTTAGCTAATTCTTCTTTTATTATATTTAAAGCTACTTCAGGAGAAAAATTACCTACTATTAAAACAAACATATTATTAGGAACATAAAAGTTATTATAACAGTCATATAAGTCTTCTTTGGTTATTTTATTAATTTCTTCTACAGTACCCGCAATATCCATTCTACGAGGATGTTTAAGATATAAGCATTCTCGTAATTTCATTTCTAATTTGAAATCAGGAATATCTCCGTACATATTTATCTCTTCAGCAATTATACCTTTTTCTTTATTAACATTCTCATCAGTATAATATGGCTTATTAACAAATTCTAATAAATATTTTAAATTACTAGTAAAATTCTTAGTACCAAAGCAAATATATTGAGTACTATCAAAAGATGTAGATGCATTAGAATCTGTTCCACTATTAGAAAAAAATGTAAAAGGATCTACTCCATCTTCTTGTTCAAACATTTTATGTTCTAAGAAATGAGCTATTCCTAAAGGTGGTTTATATTTATGATTATCTTTACTAAATTCTAAGATGTCACTACCAAATCTAGTCGCATAACTAATAAAATAATTTTTTTTATTAGTTAAAGGTATCATATATACTTCTAAACCATTACTAAGAGTTTCAGTAAAACATTCTCTATCTAAACCAATTAATTCAAATTTATTCATGTTTTACCCCCTCTAATAAGAATACTGTATCCATAGTAATCTTCTTATAAACTTTAATAATCTCTTTCTTAGTAACTGTATTCATCTTCTTTAATCTTTCTACTATTGGAGGTAATCCAAGTATTTCTTCCATCATAAATTCTGCGATAATACGATATTCATCTTCTCCTAATTCTTCTATTGAAGTATAGTAGAATTCTTTAGCTACTGCAATGTCTTTATCAGTAAATTTACCCTTTTTCAAATCATTTAAATTTCTAGTAATCAAATTAACTGTCTTAGTATAATTCTCTCTATCTATACCTGCAGATATCAATAATAAACTATCCAATTTATTAACAAAAGATCTAATTGTATAACAAAGAGAATTCTTTTCTCTAACATCTTTAAATAGTTTTGATTCTACTCCTCCGCCAAATATTAAATTAGCTAAAACTAAAGGATAATTTCTTTCATAGTCAGTTAAATTATTAATTGGACAAGCAATAGCTAATTTAGATTGAGTATTATCAATCTCTTCTCCTACAAATAATCTTTTACCACGAGGTTTATGTTCTTTTAAATAATAACTAGCTTTTCTTTTCTTAATTCTTTTAAATTTGAAATATTTTTTTACTAAAGAAAGCATTTCTCTTTTATTGAAATTACCAACTACAAACATATCTACATAGTCATTATCAATCATCTTTTGATAAGCCTCATATAAATTTTCTTCAGTAATGTTTTCTAAATCTTCTAAATAACCAACCATTCTATATGATACAGGACTAGTACTATCATAAGCTTCTAACATTTTAAGCATACTATAAGAAACTGCACTTTCTTTGATTGAATTAAGCGCAATTAAAGAATTATGTTTAGCTATCTCTAATTTATCTTTCTTAAAAGCATTATTCTTTACATCAGGATTAAATAATATTTCACTAAAAAAAGAAAAAGCTTTTTCAACATTACCTTCTTCTGTATATTTATCCATTAAAACTTGAAGATTAAAACTAGTTAAAATATAATTACCTAATCTTTGATTATGATTAGCTATATCTGCAGCATATAATTCTTCTGCAGCAATAATCAAGTCTCTCTTAGAATGATATTTCTTAGAAGATTGAAGAAGAATATCTGATAAGACATTTCTCTTAGTAATCTCTTCTTTAATAATCGGTGTATGAAATACTATTTTAATAGTAATAGTTTTAAACTTCTTAGTATTAATCATATGTAGATTAAATGAACCAAGATCTTTCTTAATATAATCCATTAAATCACCTCTGTCTAAATTATTATGCCCCTTTTATTAGATTATAGATTCTAAAGCCATCTCTATCATATCATTAAGAGATTTTTCTCGATCCTCACTAGTTAAACTTCTTTTATCATATAAAGAATCAACTACAGTCATTAAAGCAGTTGCTTCTCTTCCTAATTTATTAGCTATATAGAAAAGTCCAAATGCTTCCATTTCAACTGCCAAGAAATTCATATCTGGAAAATTATTTCTAAATCTATTTTCATCATCACAGTATAAATCAAATACATCACTAGTTATAGTTTTTCCAAATTTTAAATTAAGTCCCCTCTTCTTAGCAACATTCATAATTTGTCTATTTAATTCAGCAGATGATTGCATAAAATCAATATCTACTCCATCTAGTAATTCATCAAAGTAACTTTTACAAAAAGCTCCACTAGATAAAACCACATCTAGTAACTTAATATCTTCATTGAATGAGCCACAAGAACCAATTCTAATTATTTTTTCTACATCATAGAATTTATATAATTCATAAGAATATATACCTATACTAGGAACACCCATACCACTAGCAAATACTGTTACTTTTTTACCTTTATATTTACCAGTATAACCAAACATATTACGTACTGTATTAATTAATCTAGCATTATCTAAAAAGTTTTCTGCAATATATTTAGCTCTTAATGGATCTCCTGGCATTAAAACTATTTTAGCAATATCTTCCTTTTTACTCTCTATATGAGGTGTTGCCATATAACATACCTTCTTTCTTATTTATTATATCAAAACCTATAAATAATAACAATTAAAAAGAAATGTAATAATTACATTTCTTATATCTATCCGATTCGGAAAGCTGGCGAAACACCATATGAATCACTAGAAATGTTGAAGTTCCAGTTACCATAGTAATTTACAATGAAGAAACTGCTATTATAGCGAGAATCAGCCGAGCGCATCCACCAATAATAATTTGAACCACCATTTTGTTTAATTGCTCCTGCATAACTACTTGTTGTTACATTTTGTGAACTATAATAATCTAATTGTCTTGTATTATTATACGCTGTATCATAATAATCGATACCTCTGCTTGTATTACCATCTACATCTTCCCATACTTCATGTGTCGATAACAAATATAGTTTATCTGTTGATGTGAAGTTTGTCTCTCCGCTTGTTGATCCATGTCCTGATACTACTGTTGTATTTATTATTGCGCTTCTTAATTCGGATGGTAATGCATTATAGATATCGCTATTTACGTATGTTCTCATCTCACTTGCTGGCCATCCACCTCTACTTCCATCTCCATTTACATTTCCACTTTGGTCATATGGATTCATTTTATGTGTTGTGATTATATCTGCAAACTCTAAAACAAATCCACATGCTGTTTGTGAGAATCCTGTTGTACTACACTCCGCTGGTGTTGATTTGTTTGCTATTCTTATGGTATGT
>JAFRIS010000031.1 GCA_017432665.1 Bacilli bacterium | reverse complement strand
ACCAATGAAGGAAGCTATTGTATTAGCATTCCAACACTTATTTGCAATGTTTGGAGCAACAATCTTAGTTCCAATCCTTGTAAATGCTGCAGCTGGAGCTGAGGTTCTAACAATACCAGTTGCATTAGTAACATCAGGTATTGGAACCTTAATTTACATCTTGTGCACGAAAGGAAAGTCACCAGTTTATCTGGGAAGTTCATTCGCTTTCATTGTACCAGTAGCAGCTGCTTATACAAAAGCAGGAATAGCTGGAGCTATGACAGGAATTATGGCCGTAGGTTTAATATATGTCATAGTTGCAATCATAATAAAATTTGCAGGAAAAGATTGGTTAGAAAAATTATTACCACCAGTAGTAATTGGTCCAATGATAATGATTATTGGATTAGGACTTGCTCCATCAGCAATTAATCAAATAGGTTTAGCAGATGGAACAGCCTTTGAATGGAAAGTACTAGTAGTTGCACTTGTATCTTTCTTAGTAACAGCTATAGTTACTACTAAAGCAAAAGGATTCTTTAAAGTAATTCCATTCTTAGTAGGTATAGTTACAGGATACATAGTAGCTGTATGCTTAGGAATGATTGATTTTAAAGTAGTAGGAGAAGCAACTTGGTTTAGTATTCCTAAGTTTAAGATACTATTTAAAGATTATAATTTGAACTTTGCTGCATTAATTACTATTGCTCCAATCGCACTTGTCACAATGTGTGAACATATTGGAGATCATACATCACTTTCTAATATTATTGGCAGGGACTTAATCAAAGATCCAGGATTAGATAGAACACTATTAGGTGATGGTCTTGCTACATTTGTAGCTGGATTATTAGGAGGACCTGCTAATACAACTTATGGAGAAAATACATCTGTAGTAGGTATGACTAGAGTAGCTAGTGTAAAAGTAATAGGAATGGCTGCTATATTTGCTATAATTATTGGATTCTTAGGTAAATTTACAGCTCTAGTATCTACAATACCTAATGCAGTATTAGGCGGAGTATCATTACTACTATATGGATTTATCGCAGTAAATGGTTTAAAAGTATTAATTAAAAATCAAGTAGATTTTGAAGATTCTAAAAATATCATTGTAGCTTCATCAATGTTAGTATTAGGTTTAGGAGGAGCTGCTATTTCAATAGTAAGTGGAGATTTATCATTAACTATTTCAGGAATGAGTTTAGCGGCTATTGTAGGTATACTTTTAAATGTATTCTTAAAAGGAGAACAAAAAGAAGTAGCTACTTTAATAGTAGATGATAGTAAACAAGTTAGAAGTGATATGAAAAAATTAAAAAATGACATCAAAGAAGAATTAACAGTAGAATTAAAAGAAGATATCATTAAAGCTATTAGAGAAGAAATGAATAAACCAAACAAGAAGAAGAAAAAATAAGGAGTAGAGTATGAACGTAATAGAATTAGATCATCCCTTAATAGAACATAAATTAGCTATTTTAAGAGATGAAAAAACAGGAACAAAAGAATTCAGAGAATTAGTCAGTGAAATAGCTATGTTTCTTTGCTATGAAGCAATGAGAGATGTCAAATTAGAAAAAGCAGAAGTAAAAACACCATTAGAAAAATAAAAAACACATAAATTAAATGAAGATAATTATGCTTTCGTACCTATTTTAAGAGCTGGTATGGGAATGCTTGATGGAGTAATTACAGTAGTACCTAATGCAAAAATAGGACATATTGGAATGTATCGTAATGAAGAGACATTTGAACCAGTAAATTATTTCTTCAAAGTACCAAAAAATATTGAAAAGAAAGAAGTAATTCTTCTAGATCCAATGTTAGCTACTGGGGGAAGTGCTATCGATGCGATTGATTTATTAAAAGGTAAAGGAGTAAAGAAGATAAAGTTCTTATGTATTATTTCAGCTCCTGAAGGATTAAAAGCAGTAGCAGAAGAACATCCAGATGTACCAATCTATACAGCTCATATTGATAGGGAATTAAACAAAAACAAATATATTTGTCCGGGTCTAGGAGATGCTGGAGATAGAATATATGGTACAAAATAGAGGAGAAATCCTCTTTTTTTTGTTATAATATTAGTAGGAGAATAATTATGAAGAAAAAGAACAAACTAAAATTAAAAAAGACCTTCTCAATTATCTTAGTACTAGTAATTTCCCTAGCAGGAATATCCTTATACAAGCATCTTAGAGTAAAATATGCAGAGAAAATAGTAGAATTAGCTAGAAAAGAAGTAGCTGTTTATGAAGATGTTAGATTAAAAGAGATAATTTATAATATTAATGGTGAGTTATTAGAAAATCCTAAGATTGATACTAGAGAAATAGGTGTTCAGGAAATAGAATTTAAGTATATTACTGATAAAAATATTAAAGTACCATATATAGTTAAAGTAAAAGTAGTTGATAAGATACCTCCTAGAATAGATTATCCTGGGACTAAAGTAGTGACAGTAGGTACTAGTAAAAAAGAACTATCTAAATCATTCTTTTGTGGAGATAACTACGATAATAAACCTAAATGTACAGTAACAGGTGATTATAATTTAGATGAAGTAGGAGAATATGATGTTGCTTTAAAAGGAGAGGATTCTTCGGGTAATATTAGTAGCCATCCATTTACTTTAGTAGTTAGAGAAAAAAGAAAAAAAAGTACTAGTAATAATACTGAAGAAAAGTTTGAATTTACTGATTATACATCTTACTCTGATATTTATAAGAAATATAAAAATAAAAAGACAGAAATAGGTATAGATGTTTCTTATTGGGATAAAAATCTTGATTTTAAAAAACTAAAAAAGAGTAAAGTGGAATTTGCCTATATTAGAGTAGGTAGAAGAGATAGTGTTGGAGGAGAATTTGTTTTAGATGAAAAGTTTGAAAGAAATATCAAAGGCTTCAATAAAGTAGGAATACCAGTAGGTGTTTATTTCTATTCTAAAGCTAATTCAGAAGAAGAGGCAATTAAAGAAGCTAAATGGGTTTTAGAACAAATAAAAAAATACAAAGTCGATTTAGAAGTTGTATTTGATTGGGAAAACTGGAATAGTTACCAAGAGTATAATTTGAGTTTTTATAACTTAACTGAAGTAGCTAAAACATTTAATGAAACAGTATCTAAAAAAGGTTATACTGGAATGCTTTATTCATCTAAAAGTTACTTAGAAGATATTTGGTTTCCAATTAATGATCGAGTTTGGTTAGCTCATTATACTGATCAAACAAATTACCAAGGTAAATATAAAGTATGGCAAATATGTGAAGATGGTCGAGTTAATGGTATCGATGAAAGTTTAGTCGATATTGATATTAGATATAAATAATCATAAGTATTTTAATATTTCAATTATTAAATGATCACTCTTAGTATTTTTAATAATACCATTATATTTAAACTTACCAATTCTTTTAATACTAAAAGTATCATTATCTTTTAATTTGTAAGAGGAATTTTTTAAATAATCATGATTAAGAAGAATTTCTCTTTTTTTAATCATATCAGAAATACTACTACGATTAATATGACAAATACTAGAAATAATTGTATCAATTCTATTACTAGAAACAATATATTCCTGTTTTTCATAAGATCTTTCATAATCTTTTAAAGTGTTAATATCTAATTCTTCTAAAGTAATATGAGATTTTCTTACCATTAGAAAGTTAGTTTCAAAATAATTTCTAACTAAGGGAAGAATATATACATAATAGTGATTGTCAATGATTAAGATATCTCCAAATAGTTCTTTATCGATACCTAAAGAATAAATACTACCTAGTATGTCTTGGTGTCTTACAGGTACTTTAATTTTTATTTCATAGAGTATGACTTCTGGTTCATTATTTTTATAAAGAATGACTTTTTCACTATCTTTATATGGATAATAAATATTGTATTCATTCTTTTTTAATTTACCTTTTATTTCCATTAGTTCTTTTGGATCTAAAAAGAAAGTACTTCCAGTAGTTTTTAATTTATTAATATTTTTTTGTATATAATACATAATTATCCCTCGAGAATATTATATCATGGTATAATAAGAATGTATATTTGGAGGACTTATGAAAGTATTAACTCTAAAACAACCATGGGCTAGTTTGATAGTTAATGGTTATAAAGAATATGAGTTTAGAACTTGGAAAACTAATTATCGAGGAGAATTCTTAATACATGCTGGTTTAGGTGTCGATAAAGAAGCAATGAAAAGACTTGAGTATTTAAAATTAGATTATCCTAAGGGTTGTATTATTGGAAAAGCTGCTTTAACTGATTGCTTATTAGTAGATGATAAATTAAAAGAAGAATTAAAAAGAAAAGATAAATTAGTATATCAAGGAACTATTAATAGTAAAGATAAAGAATATGCTTTTAAATTAGAAAATGTATCTAAAGTAAAACCTATATATACTAAGGGTAAATTAAGTTTTTGGGAATATTGTGAAGATGATATAAAAGTGTTATAATTATGCGTAATTGAAAGGAGGAATTCTATGGAAAGAGTATTACTTGGTATGAGTGGTGGAGTAGATAGTAGTACTGCGATTATTTTTCTTCAAGAGGCTGGTTATGAAGTAGTAGGAATTACTTTTAGATTTTTAGAAGATTTTGATGATAGTGATGCGAAAATGGTTGCAGAAAAACTAGGTATTGAGCATCATACTGTTGATTATAGAAAAGAATTTAAAAAAGATGTAATTGATAAATTCTTAGATGACTATTCTAAAGGATTAACTCCTAATCCATGTGTTATTTGTAATAGAAAATGTAAATTTAAATTCTTATTTGATAATATGGATAAATATAATTGTCAATATATTGCGACAGGTCATTATGCAAAGATTGAAGATAATAAATTATATAGAAGTAAGAATTTGTTAAAGGATCAATCATATTTCTTATATGATTTACCTAAAGAAAAACTTGATAAGATTATTTTCCCATTAGAAGGAATGTCTAAAGATAAGATAAGAGAAATAGCTAGTGATCATAAATTAATTAATGCGAATAAAAAAGATTCATTTGATGTATGTTTTATCAAAGGAACATTTAATGACTATATAAGTGAGAATACTGAAAGTATTCCTGGAGATGTAGTAGATATTGATACTAATAAAGTAATAGGTAAACATAAAGGTTTAATGCACTATACAATTGGTCAAAGAAGAGGATTAGATATTGGTGGTACTGCTGATAGAATGTTTGTAGTTGGAAAAGATATTGAAAAGAATACTTTATATGTTTGCATAGGTGATAATAATGACTATTTAATATCTGATTCTTGTTTAATTGAAAATGTTAATTATTTAGGTGATGAAAAAATAAATAATTGTACTGCTAAGTTTAGATATAGAATGGAAGATGTACCAGTAGAATTAAAATATCTAGATGACAATAAAATATTAGTAAAATATTCCGGTATTAAAAGAGTTACTCCTGGGCAAGCCTGTGTATTATATAAAGATAATTTATGTTTAGGTGGCGGAATAATTACAGAAGTAAGAAAAGATAATAAAAAATTGTGGTACATATAATTTGAAAATATAAATAATAAATAGTATAATTTTAAATGTGGTGATAAAATGAAAAAATTTATTTCAATATTTTTAATAGTAATTATAAGTTTGGTTGTAGTAGGTTGTTCAAAAGAAAAAACTGATGCAATGAAATTTAAAGAAGAATATGAAAGTGTTAATAACGTAGTAAATGAACATACTAAGAAAAAGAATAGAGAATTATCTATTTCAAAGGATAATCCATTTATATATGCAACTGCTGAAGAAATAGTAGAAAAAATTAATAAAAAAGAAACATTTATTGTTTATTTTGGTTTTGCAGAGTGTCCATGGTGTAGAAGTGTTTTAGGAGAGTTAATTCATGCAGCAGAAGACAGAAATGTTGAAACTATTTACTATGTAGATGTTTTAAATATTAGAGATACTAGAGAAATAGCTGAAGATGGCACTATTACTACTACAAAAGAAGGTAGTGAAGGCTATATGAAATTAATTGAATTACTAGGAGATGTATTAGCTGATTATAGTTTAACTAATGAAAATGAAGAAACAATTAGTGCTGAAGAAAAAAGAATCTATGCGCCTAATTTAGTAGCTGTTTCACAAGGAAAAGCTTTACAATTAGAAACAGGTATTAGTGATGAATTAAAAGACCCTTATAGTAAGTTAACAAAGAAAATAAAAAAATATGCATATAAGAAATTTGATTGTCTAATGAAGTGTCTAGAAGAAGAAAGTAATACTTGTCAAAAAAATAGTTGTTAAAAAAGAAGAATTATCTTCTTTTTTTATGATATAATTAAATAGTTAGGAGGAATATAATGAAAGGACCTTTAGTATTATGCATATTAGATGGTTGTGGTGTTAGAGAAGAAACAGATGGTAATGCTTTTAAAAATGCTAATAAGCCAACATTTGATATGCTAATGAATAAATATCCTCATTCAATATTACAAGCTAGTGGACCATATGTAGGACTTCCTGAAGGACAAATGGGAACTAGTGAAGTAGGACATATGAATATTGGTTCTGGTAGAGTAGCAATGCAACCATTAGAGACTATCACAGCCTCTATTGAAAAGGGGGAATTCTTTACTAATAAAGAAATATTAGATGTACTAAACCATGTTAAAGAAAATAATTCAGTATTACATGTATTTGGATTATTATCAGATGGAGGAGTACATTCACATATTAATCATGCATTAGCCTTACTAGAGATGTGTAAAAAAGAAAGTGTTAAAGAAGTTTACTTTGATATTTGCTTAGATGGAAGAGATACTTATGAACAAAGTGCTTTAACTTATTTAGATGAGTTAGATAAGAAAATGAAAGAATTAAATCTAGGTAAAATAAATACTATTTCTGGTAGATATTATGCAATGGATAGAGATAATAATTTTGATCGAGTAAAACTTGCTTATGATGCTATTTGTTATGGTAAAGGACCAGTATATAGTAATTATAAAGATTTAATTGAAGAGAATTATAAAAACGAAAAATATGATGAATTTGTAATACCAGGTATTATTGATTCTAAACCATTAAATGATAATGATGGAGTAATTGCTTTTAACTTTAGAAAAGATAGATTGAGAGAAATGTTTACTCTATGGACTAATCCAAGTGAATATGAGCCTCAAGCTAACGAAAAAGAATTAGAAGTAAAACATTTTAATAATTTAAAAGTATTAACAATGTATCCAGTAACTGAAACAGTACTTTGCCCACATGCTTTTGATGATTTAGATTTAAAAAATATAATGGTAGACTATTTACATAATAATCATCTAAGTCAATTAAGAATTGCAGAGACAGAAAAATATCCTCATGTAACATTCTTCTTCGATGGTGGAAAAGAAGTAGAATATGATGATATGAAAAAGATACTTATTCCATCACCTAAAGTAGCTACTTATGATTTAAAACCAGAAATGAGTGTTTATGAAGTATGTGATAATTTCTTAAAAGAAGTAAGTAATTATGATGTTACTATTATGAATTTAGCTAATGGTGATATGGTAGGACATACAGGAGTATATGAAGCTGCAGTACAAGCAGTTGAAGATATGGATAAATGCTTAGCTAAATTTTATGATAAAGTTGTAAAAGAATTAGGTGGAGTATTAATAATAATTGCCGATCATGGTAATTGTGATGTAATGTGGGATGAGAATCATAAACCAGTTACATCTCATACAACTAATCCTGTTCCTTGCATTGTAACAATTGAAGGAATTGAATTGAATGACGGAATACTTGCTGATGTAGCTCCAACTATGCTAGAAATATTAGGATTAGAAAAACCAGTAGAAATGACCGGTAAATCTTTAATAAGAAAATAATTTAATATTCATTTAATAAAACTATAATATATTAATAGAGGAGAGAGTTATGAAAAAGAATTTGTTAGGAATATCGCTATTAACAATAACAAGTTTATATTTCTTATTAGCTGCTGTTATTATTTTAATAGCTATACTTACTGATGTACCAGTAATTTATGGTATTGTTGTTAGTATTATTATTTTAATACTACAATTTCTTATATCACCATGGTTGACAGATTTATCAATGAAATGGTTTTACAAAGCTCAATTTGGTTATGAATTACCAGAAAATATTAAAAGCTTTGTAACTGAAGTATGTAAACAAAATAATATGAACTTTCCAAAGATAGGATATATTGATGATGGAGCACCTAATGCTTTTACTTATGGTCGTACCAAAAATGATGCTAGAGTAGTAGTAACTAGGGGTATTTTTGAATTACTTAATGAAGACGAAGTAAAAGCTGTAATTGGTCACGAATTAGGACATGCAGCTCATTATGATATGTTATTTATGACAGTTGCTCAATTAGTACCATTAGTATTATATGGAATCTATGAAATATGTACTGAAAGTGAAAGAAGTAGTAATAGTAAAGATAGTGGATATACTCAATTAATTGGGTTACTTGCTTATGTATTATATGTTATTAGTAATTATATTATTTTAATGTTATCTAGAACTAGAGAGTATTATGCAGATAGTTTTTCAATAGAAGCTACTAAGAATCCTAATTCATTAGCTAGTGCTTTAGTAAAAATAGGTTATGGTTTAACTACTGCACCTACTAATGCTAAACATTCAGCAGCTAGAAGTAATGCTTTAGGTATTTTTGATTCAAAGACATCAAAAGCTTTGATAGTATCTAGTCAAGATGATGGACAAATATCAAAAGATAATATTAAACAAGCTATGAAGTGGGAACAATGGAATGTATGGGCTAAATGGTATGAATTTAATTCTACTCATCCATTAATTTCTAAGAGATTATTAGCTATCTCAAATCGTAGTAGAGAATTTAATCAAGAACCATATATTACATTTGATTTAAAGAGAGAAGAATCATATGTTGATGACTTCTTTATAGAATTATTAATTAACGTATTACCATTCTTTGGTTTTATAATTGGATTAGTTATTTGTATACTTGCAATGACTAATGAGTTTAATTTGATGCCAGCAATAGGTGTTGCATTATTATTAGTTTTATTAGGTTCATTTATTAAATTTAGAAGAAGATATAGTAAAAAACCATTTAAAGAGTCAACAGTTAGAAACTTATTAAGTGAAGTAAAAGTATCTCATATTACTTCAATTCCTTGTTCATTAGAAGGAACAATTATTGGACGTGGAAATCCAGGATGTATTTTTAACGAAGACTTTGTAATTAAAGATGATTCGGGAATTATCTTCTTAGATTATAATCAACCAATTAATATAGTAAACAAAATATTTGCGTTATTTAAGTCACCAGAATATTTTGATAAAAAAGTAAAAGTAAATGGTTGGTATCGTAGAAGTCCAGTCCCTTATGTAGAATTAAAAACAATTGAAATAGATGGACAAATAAAGAAAGTATATACTTATAAATTTATATTGGTATTATATGTAATAGGCTTAATAATAGCATTAGGTTTATTAATAGCGCCATTTATAATGTAGAATAATAGAAAGAGGTGTGTATATGACAAAAAAAGAAAAAGAAGCAATAAAAGAAGAAAAAGAAAATAAAAAAAGAAGTTTTGTCTATTTGATTATGATTGTCTTTATTTTGATGATCTTCGCAGCATTTATTATTGCTTTAAACAATGCTGGACTTATTAATTTTGATAGATTAAATATAAAGACAAGTAAGCAAGCAGAATTAAAATATACAGAAACTACTGACAAAATAAAAGAAGGAATTTATATGACTGATGTTTCTGAAATAGTTGAAGAAGTAATGCCTTCAATAGTTTCAATTACAAGTAAAACATTAGTTAATTCTGGATCTTTCGGACCATTCTACTTTGGTGGAGAGCACTACGCTGAAGGAGCTGGTTCAGGTATTATTGTTAGTAAGACTGATAGTGAATTGTTAATTCTTACAAATAATCATGTTGTAGAAGGCGCTGAAGAATTATCAGTTCAATTTGTAAATGAAAAAAGTGTTGATGCAACTGTAAAAGGAACATCTAGTAGAAAAGATGTCGCAGTAATTACTGTTAAGCTTAGCGATCTAGATAAAGAAACTACGGATGCTATTAGAATTGCTACTCTAGGTGATAGTACTAAATTAAAAGTAGGTAATGGAGTTATTGCTATTGGTAATGCTCTTGGGTATGGTCAATCTGTTACTACTGGTGTTGTTAGTGCCCTAGACAGAGAAGTAACTGTTGATAGTAACAAGAGTAAAATGATTCAAATAGATGCTGCTATTAATGGAGGTAATAGTGGAGGAGCTCTTCTTAATAGTAAAGGTGAAGTAGTAGGTATTAATTCTGTTAAATATTCATCAAATGGCAGTAGTACTAATGCTAGTATCGAAGGTATGGGATTTGCTATTCCTATTACTGATGTTAAAGATTTAGTTACAAATCTAATGAATGGTGAAGAAGATAATAGTGAAGCAAGTATCGGTATAGAAGGATATATGATTACCGAAAAGAACAATGATTATAATCTGCCTACAGGATTCTATATTTCTAAAGTGAATAAAGGCAGCGGTGCTGATAAGGCTAATTTAGAAATAGGTAATGTTATTACTGAAATTAATGGTAAAAAAGTTGAAGCAGTTACTGATATTACAAATATTATTTATGAAAAGAAAAAAGGAGATAAAGTAACTCTTAAAATCAGTTATGTTAATGGTAGAGAATATGCTGAAAAAGAGGTTGAAGTAACATTATCATAATAAAGGCAATCATTTTAAATGATTGCTTTTTTAATTGAAAAAACTTGACTTTTATAATAATTTTAGTATAATTATATATGTCTACTTTTTTAGTCGGCTTGGTTATCGGAAAGACCAAGACGATTAAAGACATATGCGGATGTAGTTTAATGGTAGAACCTCAGCCTTCCAAGCTGACTACGGGAGTTCGATTCTCCTCATCCGCTCCATTTAGAAATACAATTAGTCTGAGACTAATTTTTTTGTGCTTGAATATCTCATAAAATAGTAATATTACGAACAAAATAATTCGAAAATTTGTGTTATAATAATAATTGGAGTTGATAAAATGGAAAAAGTATTT
>JAFRIS010000006.1 GCA_017432665.1 Bacilli bacterium | reverse complement strand
CACTTTATCAGTAACAGCGAATGTAGAGTCATCGTTATTGATTGTACCAATATACCACATATTACCAGGTATTTGTAATTTACCATTTGTTAATAACTTAGGGTCACTATCCCATGTACTAGGAACTAACTCAATTATCCATTCATCACGACTGGGCATTTCTAGAATAGATAACATTTCAGCGAAGTAATACTCGACACGGGCGATATTCATTTCGTCCAGTACTGTTACGTATACATCATCTGTGTAGTTAGCTTTGTATAAACCTTTTAAGACATCTGTCTCATTGAACTTCTTAGTGAACTCGTTGAAGTAACCAAATAGCTCAGTTCTATCTCTCCAAGACGGTTGTACTGAAGCAATGATTGCGTCATTTTTAATAAATTTACCCCAAGCATAAGCTAAGGAAGTTTTACCAGTACCAGAAATACCTTGTAGGATAACAAGTCTAGTACAACTTAAACCTGATATGAATAATCTAATCATTTCAGTTGTATAGTAAAGTTTCAACTTAGAGGCAGCAAAGTTTCTAAAGTGTTCAACTAATTCTTCAAGAGTAAAGTTATTACCATAATTAACTGGCTTATAGTTAGCAAATTCAACATCAATTTCATGTAATTTACTAAATCTGATATTAGATAAGTCAACAACATCTTCTTTCTTCTCTTCTTCTCCAGTTTCTTCTTCACTAAGTACTTCAGCTTCATCAGGTTTTAAACCTAATTGAGAAACTTTCATAGCTAATAATTTATCTTTTTCATTTGATAATTTAGCTACCTCTTTATGCAAATTACCAATTTCTTCAAGCATTGATTCTTGTTCTACTAATGTTTTTCTAAATCTAATATATTTTCTAATAATAAACCAGATTAGTAAAACTATTAAAGCTAATACTATAACCAATACTAGAATAGCTATCACTACTAGAATCCATTCCCCCATATGGAAGTCTTTGCGATACATAGATATTACATATCCGTATTCTCTAATATTAAACATCTGAATAAATCCTAGGACTATTCCTTTGAATATTCCAAGAAATCCTTCAAAGAACACAGACATAAATTCATAAAGAAATCTTATAAATGTATCCATTAGTTATCCTCCTCATATATTATTATTCTATCATCAATATCAGCATGAGCGATTATATCTGCTTCGCGTTTAGTTTTATAACTTGTAATTATAAAGTATTCTATTGGTAAAGCTAATACTGTAGTAAACTTTTTATCAAGATCATTAACATATGTCATATCCCTGAAACAAGATAATCGAACTGCATTATTCTTAAATAAATTCTCTCTTGTGAACAATACATCATCTGATAAAGCAACTCCAAGTTTTTTAATAATTAATGGATCATTGATAATATCCTTTATCTCTTTAGCAAAATCACCATTTACGATAGCTGGACTTTCAAGTAAAACAACATATCTTAATTTATCATCTAGCCCTAAACATCTATCTTTCAAAATCTTAAAAGCTATTTTATCAAGAATATTAACTGCTTTCTTTAAATATAACTTTTGATCTTTATATACTTGATTAACTAAAGTCTTACGATAACTATTTAATAATTTAATACTATGAGCCATGTCAATTATCACTATATTATCTTGTTGGTGACTAGTTAATTCAAAAAACTCATTAATATCAGTCTCCAATATTTTATTTTCTTTACGAGACATCTCTATAAAAGCATTTATAAATTGTTCTTTCTTATTTCCTAGAATTATTTGAATATATTGTTCTTTTACTACTTCTTCTTCAATTAGTTTTTGTATTTCTTCTTCTGTTTGATATATTCCATCTAAATTACAAATAAAGTAAGCTACTTTCTTTAATTCTTTTATTTGTTTAGTAAGTTCTTTATTTGTCTCCAATAATTCTATTTCTAAACCATCAAATTCCTCTTGTAAAACTTCAAAAGAAAATGGTTGTCCATCTTCAACTGTTTCATAGATATTATAAAACTTAGCGTTGAAATAGTTATTTAGATATCTATCCAAAATATCTATAGATTTTGGTTCTTTAGAAGTATATAATATCTTTCCTATCTTCCCTAGGTAATAAATTTTAAATTTCTTGTATGAATCAACTATATTATTCATCTTATCACCCTATCTATTCTATTAAATTATAGCATATATATAGTTCTGTTTAAAAGTATTTTACTGAGTACGTGCCAATTGGACATCAACTTGAATAATTGGACTATTATTATTTCTTGGATATGTGTAATTAACATACGGATTAGTTTTATAAAAAATAACGTTTTTATTCGTCGCGGCATCTACTTTAAATGCATATTTCGACACATAACTATTACCATTTATAGTAGTTGTCTGATATGGAGATGACAATCGATTTTTTATTGAATTATCTGTAGAATCTAAGATGACTACACTTGGATCAAAAGTTAACGTTACTTTAGCAGAGAAGCATTTTGCTTTATTAGTATCCGATAATGTTAGGTAAACATCATTACTTATTTCATCACCTACAGAGTAATTTCCAAAAGCTTCTTCTACTTCATAATAAGCCATTGAATTAGTTAGATTTAAGTTTAATGCCAAATCTCCGGCTTTATCTTCAATATCATAAGTAAATCTACTATTAATAACATTTAAGTCATATGTTGCAGATAATTGTTTAACATATGGTGAACTTGATTCAACATATGTATGAACACTTACTGTTTCTCCAGCATTGAAATTAACTATTGGTGAAACTGTTATTTGATAACTATCAGTATGATCATCTTCTCTAAGAATACTTGATGTTTTACTAAGTGAACAATTTAATTTTGATGTATCGCAAACAACATGAATAGTATATTCAATATCACTAGTTGTATATCTTTCCGCGTTCTTACGATTATTTAAATCTATTGTAATAGGATAAGTACTAACACCATCCCAGTTATTTATTTGATAATGTTTATTATTAACCGTTAGTACTGAACTATTAAAATAAAATCTCTTAGTTTCTAATATGTAATTGTTAATTATATTTAAGAAGTACTTAGCATAAGCTAAACCCAACATTAAAACCCCTACTAGAACTATTAGGGTAATAATACTAAGTTTTCTATGTTCTCTAATATACTTCATAATTTCTCCTTAAACTTTTTGTTCTGAATAAATTGCTACCTCAATGTTTTCTGGTACCCCAGTATAAGCTAAATTAGATTTATTAATTTCTGGATATTCTACTACTAATACATAACTATCCGTTCTTCTAGTATTATATTGAAATTCATAACTTGGTGAGGCAGTATATAGTTTGTACCAAGCTCCGTCCTCATCTTGAACTAACTCATATCCTGGAATAATATTAGTTCCTGAAGGACTATAAGCTTGATTTCTTAATAATTTAACTGTAATTGGTAGATTGGTTGTTGTTTTAACTTGAATATAATATTTCAAATTAATATCACCATTTTGGCTACCATCAAAGTTAGATACCGTAAATGTATACGTATAATCTGTATCACTAGGTACTATAGCATCTGGATCTAGGTTAAAAGTCATTTTTTCATCTTTAAGTAAGTAAATTGCTTTATCAACATTAGAACTTAATTTAACAGATGATTCATATTTAGCATATGATTGAGCAAAAAAGAAACCTAGTAATAGAAAGAAAACTAAAACCAAAGTTGCTTTGAAAATTTTCTTTGTTCTTTCGACACCAAGTGATTCAATTAAATTTTCTTTTTTCATATTATCACCTACTAGCCACTGTATGGAGTTAATACTTCTCCTGTGTATTGAATTGCATTAAAGTTAACCTCCATAAAGTTATCATCAGTTACTGTATCATCATATTCTATTAAATCTCCAGTATCTATCCAAGACATATTTAAAGTAACTGTTTTTACACCACTTAAACTAGCTTTAGGAATAACAGCACTATACTTGTCTTCATCAACCTTAACAATTGTTAAGCTGTTAGAAGTAACACTTGTCAAAGTTAAATATTTATCAGGATCAATAGTTTTATCTGTAATTGTAAAAGTAATTTTAACAGCTACTTCACTACCTGAAGCATCTATTTGAATAGGATAACTAAGGTTAACACCTGGGGCAACTTTTCCAGATCTAATGTTAGTTAAGTCATTAACGGTATATGTTAGGTCAATATTTTGTACTGTATCACTACTAATTTCTTGATTATTAACTTTAATTGACCAGTTTGCTATATCATTTTCTGCCTTTCCAGAAATAGTTGATTCATAAGCTGCTTGGACACCCCTAACAACCAAATATATGAAACAAAATATTAATAATGTAACCAACAATACTCTTTTATTTCTATCTTTCATAAACTTCACCCTAGTTTGATTTAATTATACCATAATTATTATTGAAATTAAACAAAATGAACTAAAAAAAGAAGAATTACTTCTTCTTTTTTCTCTTCTTTTTAGGTTTTGTTTCTTCTAATATCTCAATATCCTCTTCTTCAGGGTCAACTTTCTCAAATTTTAAAATTATTATGAACGAATATACATGGTAAATAAAGATACATAGCATTGGTAATAATACTAGGAATAAGAATCCTACTTTTGATTCTAAAGCAGTTAGTACCTTTCCTAATTTTCTATGAATAGAAATATAATTACCTATTACTTTTTTACCTTGAATAGCATTAGTTTCACCTTTATTAGCTACATCAACTGTATATATAGAATCGAAATTATCTTCTTTAATATCTGTTACCATAGCTTTTTTAACAAAATACTGTTCATTAATAACACTATAATAATAAATTACATTCCCCTTAACAATATCATTACCATCTTTTATTACTAAAAGATCTCCTTCTTCAACACCTTCTAATAAAGATGCTTGTCCTTTGTTAACTTCTATTAATGTATATTTACCAAATTGTGTATTGCCAAAATCATTAACAAATAATAAACAACTTGTTAAGAAAATTACATAGACAATTATTATGGCTTCAACTATTCCTAATACCCAGGAAATAACCTTTTTCATTTATATCACCATCCTAATTTTAACATACATTTTAATCCTGTACAACAGGTTTTTTAACGATCAAATATACCTCATCAGTATCTACCACTTGGTCATTATCACATAGTTTAAAGACTAATTTATAAGTTCCACTCTTAATAGCAGGATTAACTGTTAGAAGGACATTATAAGGTGAACTATCAAATGGAAGAGATACTTCAAATGGATAAGTTGTTGAACCTGTGCCAGGTAAATTATTTGAGAATATTTTAGAAGCTTCTGTCTCAACATATTGAGTTGAATTATAGACATCTGTTTTTCTTTTATAAACCCCTAGTCTTACATTAGTATTTACTAATGTCGAAGTATATTTAATTTGATAAGTATTACTAGCATTATATGCTTCATTGTAGCCTAAATCTGCATAGAACACCTTGGTTTTATCATTGTTTGATACGGTAATTACATTATCAGCATTTACTACATGAATAGTTTGTGTATAAGTAGGTGCATCTAAGTTAGATGCGTGTAATCCATCAGAAGATGCAATTATAGAATATTTAACAGTATATTCACCGGCTGGTAATAAAGAATCAACTGTTATATTTAAATTTCTAACAACATTAGTAACTTTATTAGCCAGTTTTATTCTAAATACACCATCGCTATCAACATAGTGTTCTTCATTACCAATTTTAATTACTGTACCTGATAACATTGATGAACTAACACTAGTACCATGGCTATCAAACAATTGAATATTAACACCCATTCGACTGGCTTCATAATTAGTATCAATTACTTTTAAAGTACTTCCACTAGTAGAATATGATACTTGAGTAGTATAAACTGTTGTATTAGCCATATCATAGTAGAAGTTAGTATTAGCAGTACTTATTGTTTGTGATAAAGCAATATTACTTGTTTGATGAATATTAAATACCATATCACGATCTTCTAAACGTTTATCCAGTACTGTAATAGCTGTTCTATCATCATTTGTACGAAGCTCAAATAGCATTTCATTATCCAATTGAGCCGTCGTTATATTGGTATTCTTAAAATCAAATATAAATAAGAATTCTTCATAAGCCATACCCATGTCTGTATCATAATATTCAAGATTCTTCACGGTATCATTATACTTATTTGTCAGAGTCGTTGTATCCATAGCCAGGAAGTCCGACAATCGATAAGATATTTCATTGTCAGTAGCTAATTCCTGTACTTTTTGAGCATAGTTAGTTGCATCCACTTCGTAATAATAATATGCAGGTGTATCTTTAGATAAATCAATCATTGAAATTGTTGTTCCCACTGGAAGTGCATAACTAGATACTAAAGTACGATAATAGTTATGATTATTACCATAAATATCATTTATTTCATCATTAGCAATTAATGAGAAATACTCAGTAAATTGTGACTTAGGAGTTATATTTACTGGTGTAGTTACCGGCATTGAATATTTTTTACCATAACTAATACTTGCATCATAATGGTTACCATCAGAATAATTAATCGCTTCAATATTAATTCTAATTGTGACCATTTTCAAATCTACTTCATAACCATTTTTAGGAGTTGAAGCATCCATTGTAATAACAACAGTCCCTAAATCCCCTTCCATTTCAATGTTTTTAGCATGATATAAGTAGAATTGCAAGTTAGGCGCTCCGGCATCACTACTTGTTAGATATGTTTTGTCTCCTAAAGCTTCACCATTATTAGCACTTACAAAAGAAGTTTTATTGCTAGATGTCCACTCAGTAGACTCACTCTTCATATTTAATCCGAATTTCTTTGATTCATCTGAACCAACCCTAGCAAATTTAGGTACTTGAGTTTCCTCAACCATTGTTAAGCTAGGATCTAATTCTGAATCATCAAAGTCTAATACATGGAATGTTGTATCACCATTCGGGAAGTCGATTAATGACAATGTATTAGTACCCATTGATAAATACTTAGAAGCTGTCATTGTAAATTCATATTCAATTGAATTAGTACCAATTTGCCATCTATAGTAAGCAACATCTGGAGGTGTCGGATGAATATATCCTGTTCTTACCTGACTAAAGTTAGTGTCCTCTTCTAAGTAGTTTGTATAGAAACCATCTTTAGTTATATCATGATTAGAATGATGTGATCCTAATACATAAGAACTTGCAATTACTAAATCAGCAGTAGTAGCAGAATGTCCGTATGTATAAACAGATGGATCATATACACCTACTTCATGGATATTTCCAGCAGAGTTACGATATACCCCAAAGAATGTCATACCAGTTACTTTTCCATAGTCAGTAGCATCATCATCTGTTGCAATATTTAAATTCTTATTAGCAAGCATATATACTCTATTATCAGTATTCTTTACTACTGATTGTTCACTATCATCAATTGTTACAGTAGCAGGAGCTAATCCTTGTTGAGTATCAACACCTGAGTAGAAAGATACTAATTGGTTAGCATTTTCATCTAATAATAGAGTTGAATTATTCTTAAGAATTAATCCTCCTACTGGGTCTTGATCAGGTTGTTTTGTTCCAATCAAGTTAAATGAATATTTAGCATTACTATACTTGTTAGTAATATCTGTTGCTCCTATTAAATGAATTACTGATTCATCAATAGTTAAATATGTTGTTCTTTGAATTGATAAGTTGTCATTAGGTGCTGCTAAAGTACCTAATTTTTTAATATAAATTGTTGAATCTCCGGCAGAAGATGAGGCATTTCCTGAACCAAAGATTGATCCGTTTAATTTAAATGTATGACTGTTATTAGCATAACCATCACCATTGATTGTAATGTTAATACCTTCAGTAACAGATATAGCGGTATAGTCATATTCAGCAGAACCAGCAGCGTTAGATTCTCCACCACCATAGACTGTTCCTTTAATCCAAATATTTCCTTCGGTTAAAGTATTATTATTAACAGCAGCAGTTCCAATTTTAATATTAGCTACTCCATTAACAACTGAAGTATTAGCTCCACCATAAACATTTCCATAAACTGTTCCACCAACAATATTAACTGTAGCAGTCTTTTTATTTGAAGCAGTTCCAGTACCAGCAGAGTTTCCTGAACCAAAGACAGATCCCATTGGCACTTGAGTAGATGAAGTTCCAATTGTACTTGTACCTTCAACAGTAATAGTTGTGTTTCCTTTAACATCTGCTTCATTTCCTCCGGCATAAGCACTTCCATTAACAGCACTATTTTTAATTGTAATCTCACTATTTCCTAGAACTTCTCCCTGATTTCCTCCACCAAAAACACTACCTGTTGCTGTAGCACCTTGGATATTTACAAGAGTGTCAGTAGTAACATTGGCTTTGTTTCCTCCACCAAAGACATTAGTAAGATTTCCTCCTGTAATATTAATATCAGTTTCTGTAACGTCAGCAAAGTTACCTCCACCAAACATATTAGTAACTGTTCCACCTGTCATATCTATATCAGTAGATCCAGTAGTTGCTCTATATCCACCACCATAAACATTGACTATATTTCCTTTAGTGATAGTTACATGACTGGCAATTGTTGTACCTCCAGAGTTGTTCCCACCATAAACATCAGGATAATTACCAGTAGCGTTCATAGTAACAAAAGCTGTAGTAACTGTTCCAGATTGGTTAGAACCTCCAAAGATAGTTGTACCAACTGTTCCACCTGTTATATCCACATGAGTTGTTCCTACACCCACTTCATTTCCTCCACCATAAACATTGTTAGTGATAGTTCCACCACTTATATCAACATTAGATGTATTTGTAGTACCACCTAAGTTATTTCCACCGAAGACATTTTTAACACTACCTGAAGTTATTTCAACATTAGTCGTTGTAATACTTCCGCTTTCATTAGAACCACCATATAAATCATTTGTAATAGTTGATCCTTGTAAGTATATATTTGTAGTAGTTTGTCCAGTATTATTACCTCCACCAAAGGCACTACCTATAGTACCACCATTTAGATAGACATAATCATTTCTACCTGGGCTACCCATTTGATCGTTTCCTCCGAAGACTCTTCCGATTGAACCTCCGTTTATTGAAACAGTAATATCTCCATATTCTTTTGGGGTATAAGTTGAACCATCTTCAGTACCACCTTTACCACCACCAAAGACATCTCCGACAATTGTTCCTTTATTAACTGTTACAGTTGTACGATATGTTGCAGTAGCTGAACCATTATTAGTTGTTCCGTTTACAGATCCATAAGCAGATCCACCATAAACATTTCCACTAATTGATGGAGTTGTAGAAACATTATTATCACCAATAGTGACAGTTACATTTCTAGCTACATAAGTACCATCATAAGTAGTATTACCTACTCTTCGGTAACCTCCTTCTCCACCACCATAGACATCTTCACTGATTGTTCCACCATTTACTTTAACAGTAGTACTTCCATAAATTGTTCCTTTGACGCGAGATCCACCATAGACAGATCCCGAAACTGTTCCACCGCTCATTTCAAGATCAACGTTAGCAACTACATTAGTTGTACCAGCACCATTGTTATTTCCACCACCATAGACAGATCCTGAAATTGTTCCGTTTTTGATTTTTAATTTTGCGTTGACTGTACCACTACTCAAATTAGTTCCAATGGCACCAAAGTTTCCACCACCATAAACATTACTTCTAATAGTTCCACCATTAATTAAAACATTTGAGTTGTTAACAGATCCAATAGTACCAGCAGTATTACTACTATTACCATTACCAGCGCCATAAACTGTTCCAGGTGCAACGTTATACAATCCAGCTGAATCACCACCACCAATTAGGGCATGACCTCCTATATAAACGAATGTATCTCCTGATAAAGTACCTCTTTGATTACTAGAATTACTACCAGAAGTACCATTTGAACCACCAAATACACCATAGTTAACTTGTCCACCAGTAACAGCAATAATTCTATTACCATAAGTCTCAGAAACACCGGCTCCACCAAATACTAAATCAACATTTCCACCTTTAACAAAGATATATGCATCATTAGTAGTTTTGTTAGTATTTGCTAAGGCTCCACCGATTAAGTTGAAGATATATCCACCTTCAATTATTGCTTCACGAGCTGAATAATGATAACTTCCCGAACTACCACGTCCACCTACATAGACACCGCAGGAATAATTATTTTTACTAGTTCCATATGAACCACTCTTAACAATTTGTTGAGTTGCAACTCCAGCAGTACTACTACTTCTTAAGTTACCTCCCCAACCAGCTGCAGTAGCATGGTATACATGCAATAAATTATTAGCGTTACTAGCTCTGTCAAAGTCACATCCAAGAACAGCCACTCCATCTACATATTGAGTTGTACTACTAGAGTTAGCTCCTCCAGTAACACTAATTTGGTTACTTTCCCCACTTTCTACAATCATCTTATATTTAGTTAAACTAGATGATGATCCTGTACTAGATACATTACCCGCAATAACACTTTGAAAATTGACATAACTATCCGTTGTTGAGAAGGTAATTCCACGACCAACTTTTAAGTTTTGATAATTACCAAAGATACTTCTACTAGACAAACTACTAGGAGGCGCTGCAGAGTTATATGTACTATTAGATGCATTAGCATTAATATTACCCGTAGGTCTAACATATTCGATTCTTAAATCAGCTTGAGCATAAACATAAGCACTAGTCATACTCATACTTCCAT
Source organism: Bacilli bacterium (assembly GCA_017432665.1). GTDB lineage: Bacteria > Bacillota_I > Bacilli_A > RF39 > UBA660 > UBA3789. Next base: position 38,416 of record JAFRIS010000006.1, on the reverse strand, counting down.
CACTTCGGTAATCATTACCATTATGTAATGAAGTGACTGTCAATGGTTTAGTATTAGTAAACCTAGTATTTGAGTAATTAAGAGCTGCTCTTAAGACAACAATATTAGTATCTCGAGTCGTCAAATAATAATAAGTATTCGTATCATTAGCACCTAAAACATTAGGGGTATTATTTTGATCATAATAAGGTATTAACTCATAAACAGTACAATTATTACATGTTCCTGTTTCTGGTTCACCATTTGCATTATAATAGCCTACTCTTGAACCACTAATTGTCTTTTGCCTAAAATAACCAGCAGTCGATTTTCCAACTTCAATAAAGTTAGATGTTACAGTGGTATATGGAGCAGCACTCATATAACCGTTTTGTAATCTATAATAATCTTCATCCGGGTCAAATGTAGAAGGTGCTTGAATGTAATAAGTACATCCATTTCTACTACGACAATAGTATCCATATAAACTATTACCATTTTCATCATATGAGTTTCTTGGATAATCTTCCCATCTATCTGCAGTTCTTCTTAAATAATATATGCTAAAGTCAGTAATACCATAATCTCTAGAAGTTGATATTGTACTAACCATACCTGTAGTAAAACTACTTTCAGCAGTAGCTAATGTTTGTGAACTAGTCATTTGATAAACTTTACCTTTAGTCCATACTGCGTACATAGTAATACTAGTTGCAGTAGATGGATTAGCTGGTGCTGGAATAGTTACATATCTATCATAAGTTTCCATATCAATAGATACTACTGCACCCGTATAATCTGTAATCCAACCATTAAATACTAAATCCACATTACCTTTACGAGGTCTATAGGCATATGGATTATCGATTAAAGGTATCTTTACTTTACCATCTTCAATCGGATAGTATTTATAATAAATAAAATCGCTATAAAGTTCATCATTACTTACATACCCCTTTATAGTACTGTCATCAATACTAGCTCCGGAATATCTAATATAAATTTTAGCTAAATTATTAGTATTATATAAATTCTTATTAGTAAAATCCGGAATAGTGTTTTCAGTTTTCCAGTCAGTATAGTTTTGTCCCTCATAGAAATCTTCATCTGATTCTAGATCATTAAGATATACAGTACCATTGTCCTTACCAGTATTATGTAATGTAATCGCAGCTGATTTCATTTCTTTTGGCTTGATAATACCTTTATTATCACTTTGCCCATTAACTTCTTCCTTAAGTTCTAAAATAAAATCTTCTTTATCTAAAGACCATTCATAATCTTTTAAGTCTTTATTTAATTCTTTTAAGATATCATCAGTATCTACTTCTTTATCTTCTAAATAATACTTATTATCTTTAAATTCATAAATGTTAGTTAATTTTATGTTACTTTCTACTTCTGTTTTTTGTATTTCTAATTCAGTTTCTAGACTATAAACAACATTCTTCAAATCAGAATTAATACTATTAGCAAGTATACCAATATGTTTATTATCCTTACTTGCTAATTTTCCTGAAACTGTAATGTTAGTAAAATTATAATTCTTACCTATTTCACCTACTAACAAACCGACATTAGAATCTTCAGCCAAGGTAGCCTCTGATAAGTCAATATCTATACCTCTAATAGAAATATTATTAATACTGCTTTTTTCTTTAACATCTTTAGTATCATAATCTACTTTACCAGCTAAAACTCCTAATTCAGTAATTCCATTACCTACAACGCTAATCTTGATTCCGCTAATGTTTAAATTATTAATACTACCATTATCAACATTACCAAATAAACCATAATAATTAGTTCCTTCAATTTTGTTTTCTCCTACTATTGAAATATTTTCAATAGTATGTCCTTTACCATTAAAGAATCCAGAAAATGCTGTTTCTGTACTTATTGGTCCTAATTCATGACTACCTAAATTGATATCATCAGTAAGTTCATAATATAGATTGTTATAATTATTAGCTTGATCTCCACCTAATAATTTTTGCAAATAAGCTAATTCTTCACCATTTTTTATTAAATAAGGGTTTCCTTCTGTTCCATTCCCACCAGAAAAACTGGTAGCTATTGTACTACCATCCCAAATTATATCTGTTTTTTCCCCTAACACTGGTTTATCAGTGTAAATGAAAAAGAAGGCTACACTGAAAACCGCAAGAAAAACAAGTGTTAAAGTTATTGTTAATACTTTCTTCTTCAAGTGTACCTCCTTATAAACTTAATAATTACTTATATCTACTAGTTTCTTTTCTCTACTTAATTCTAAGTCATCATTCTTCTTATACTTCTTAGCTACTCTTTCCATGAAGTTTATTAAAGACTTTAATTGTTTCTTATCATATCTATCTCTTACTACTACAAAGGTATCATTTTTATCTACTAATACTTTGTATTTTAAGATTTTAAATACTCCATCAAAGAAATGCTCATCATTGTATAAAATTGCAATAAATAGAATCTTTAAGAATACATAGATAGGTAAATCATAAATTTTATTTCTTAATTCTTTATATAAACCAACTTTATCAATATCATAATCAAAGTATTCTTTAAAAGGAACATCATTAATAGCTTTATCTAATAAATCATATCTACCACTTTGAATAAATAAACATAATTTATAAACATATTTATATTTCTTTTGCCATTCCTTAGTTAAATGTGTTGTTTCTAATGCTCCGTTATTTACTTTTAAAACAACATCGACAATGTTATAAATCTCTTCTTCTTTTAATTCTTTATCGTTAGGAGTCTTATAAATGTCATCATTCTCTAAGTCTAAGACTTCTATTTCTTCAATATCATCTAATACTTCTACACTATCTTCTTCTTTTTGTTCTTTTTCCAATGTTTTCTTCAAATCCTTTAACTCTTTCATTGGAATTGTAATAGTTAGTCCTGAATGTTCGTTAAAATTATTACGATCCTGTGGACTACAGAAAATATCTTGTGGTAAAACATTTTGACGATCTCGTACTATTTCCTTTTCTTCTATCTTGAAGAGTTTTTTAAATACTCCATCAAAATTTAATAATGCTAGCACAATCACGATAATAAATATTAATACTATAAATTCTAATAAGAATTTAGGTGAAATAATATGAACTACTTTACCAATAATATCTTTCTTAGTAATAGCTTTATCATAGGTATCATTCATATCACCTTTAGTAATATATTTACCATTACTTTTTTGTACTAATCTATGAGTTACTATTGATTTATCAGTTTTAAAAGCAACAATATCATCTATTTCTACTTTCTTAGTGACATCTACTATAACAATATCATTTACTTCTATTTCTCCTGACATAGAGCCACTTACTACTACGAAATAAGTATAGCCAAAGATATTAACATAATCTTTATGTAGAATATCTAAGCATACAAATACATAGCAACATAATCCTACTAAGAAAATTAGGAAACTATAAAAAATGTATTTTAGAATTGCTTTTACCTTTTTCATAACACACGACTCCATTTTATTCTTATTTTATTATATCATAGACCAATAAAAAAAGGAAACATAGTTTCCTTTTTTTTGTTACTTTTTTAGATTAATCCAGAAGATAAATCTATTGGTTTTATCTTATTAACATCACAAATAAATTTTATATTTTCCATAGTTATGGAATTGTTCTCAATATTTTGAATCAAATAGATAAGTGAAACATCATTTAATAGTGTATCTATCACTTCTCTATCAATCTTCTCTTTAGTAATATTAATACCTACAAGGCGATATTTTTTACTGATAGTTTCGGTTATATCTAAATTATTAAAAGCAAATATTCCATCTAAGAAATTACCATTAGGATCACAGACAAAATCAATATAATCATCTATTTCTTTTTCTAAATCAAAATTTGGATCTTCTTCATTAATTTTAGTTAAAGTTCTAACTAAATATGAATAAGAAGATAAAGCTACTTTGAATAAATCATGGACATTTGCACTTTCCTTTAAATTCTTATCTAAATCAACTGATATTTTAGCTTCATCATAATTAGCTAAATCAGTCATTAACTTATCAAATATTTCATTACTCTTAACCTTAGCTAAGTTCTGTTTATCAGATGATTCTTTAGCTAAGAAACCTATTCCACAACTCTTTTCATATTCTTTATTTAGCTTTTCTCTTTCTTTGTCGTCTTTATCTAATTCTTTTTCTAAATTTGCAAAATTACCTTTAACAGTAGCTCTATTATTATATTTTTCTACTAAATCAGTAATAATCGTTTCATATTTATAATATTTTTTCAGAATATTTAAAGTATGATATAATTCAACAATATTTTCTTTGAATTTTAGTTTATCATCTACTGATAATTCTTCATATGATCCACTCGCAACAAAAGAATCAAATATCTTTCCTCTTGAAGCGGAATCTTTTAAATAATCATTAATGCTATGATTCCCTTTTAAGAAATCATCTAGAATAGTATATTCATCAGAATCAATATCATCTTCTAATGATTTTCTTGTTAAATTATATACTTCTTCAATATGAGCAATATCAACTTCATTTTCTCTTACTAATTCGCCTTCATGAACCTTAGTATATTCATTAATTTTTTTCTCATATTTTTTTAAGATTGCTAGAAGACATTGTTTGATTTCAAGTACTAATTTAGGACATTCCCAATAAACTTTATCAAATTTAGCCTTTCTGTCAGCAGCTTCTACACTACCAAAATAAGTACTAAAATAATCTTTAGTAAACATTGTATAATCAAAGTCTTCAGCACTTAATTTAATGCCCATTCTAGTGAATATAGCTACATAATTATCAACAATACTGTTTAATTCTTCAAGAGAAGTATTCTCTTTAATTGCATATATTAATCTATAAAATCCTAGTCTAAAATTATTACTTACAAAAGGATTTTTATAAATAAGTAATTCTTGTAATTTGTTTAACTGTGCTTTTCTTTCTGCATATTTATCATTTTTATTTTGAGGTAGTAAGACATTAGATCTATTTTCTAATTCTACAAGCAAAATACGCTTATATTTTTCATATAAGTCTATTTTTTCTTTAACATAGCCATTACGACCTTCAACTGCTTCTTTATGAAATTTCTTTTTTAACGCTTTAGTACCACTTTTTCTTTCTAATTCAAAATTATCAATGTAGTCATTAATTGATTCAATTTCTAATAATAAATTACTTTCATCAACTCTGCTCATTGTTTTCTTCCTCTTTTTCTTCTTTTTCTTCCTCTGTTTTCTCTTCTTCAGATGATTCTTCAGTTTTTTCAGTTTCAGAGACTTCTTCATTTTTCTCTTCTTCTGCTTCCACGTCAGGCTCCTCTTCTAGAATACATTCATTTAAGTGGTTTATCTCTTCTTGAACTTTAGCATAAACTTCAAGCAGTTCTTCATTATTAAAGGTACTTAGTTTGTCCATTTTCTCACTCCCTAGAATAAAAGGCCTTCAAACGAAGGCCCTGAATGAATTTTATTAATCTTATGGATTATTATCTTGTAATACGAAGTTCATGTTGAAACTAATTGCATCACCAGAAGCATTGTTTTCACAATCTACATCTTGACCTTCAATCCATAAATAGAATCTAACTTTAGTGATTCCAGCAGGTAATGAAAACCAATCTTGATCTGCTGCTAAAACTCCGTCAGCAGTCTTAAGACCTGGTGTAACTTGTTTGAAGTTAGTTCCTGGTGTAATTGGATTTAAGCTAACTGCTGTATTGATATCAGCATCAACACCATAATAGTTACTCATTACTTGACTACTTGTAATTGTCATACCATAAGTAGATAATGCATCTGCAATAGCAGCATCAGTATGTACATTGTTATTTGGTTCCCAAATAAGTGTAGTAGCAGCAGTACCACTTGATAAACCTTGAGCTGCAGAAACATTACCTGTAGCAGCATTACCTTCATTAATCCATGCTACACGTGCAGCATTTTTTAATCCTTTATTACTTGCTCCAGTTGAAGTAGTAACAGAAGATCCAGCTCCCAATTTAACTACAGAGTTTTGAGATACTAAGAAGAATAAATCGAATGCCACGAAATCTCCAGAGTTTCCTTTTGCCTCTACTGAAGGATCAGTAGTTAATTCAGCAACTCCTGTAGTTGCATTAGCACTTAATTCTCCAGAATACATTTTTAATTTACCACTAGCTACAGTTCCACCAGTTGAAACAGGTATTACTGTATTTTCAGTAGATTTTAATGGTAATTGGTTAGTATTAGTACTATATGCTGATGTAGCAGCCAATGTGTTATTTAAATCTGTGTTAGTAATAATAGTCTTCCAATTAGTTGCATCTGTAGATACTTGAATACCATTTGCAGTAGTTACTTGTACATCAATTGAATTAACAGTAATTGTCTTGTTTGATGTGAACCATGCATAAGTATTTGCAGTAAGGATAACTCCTGTGAAAACTACAAGTAATAATGCTAACAATATCTTTCTTTTTCTATTTTTTTCTTTTTTTGTTTCTTTGCGCTTAGCCATAATTACGCTCCTCCCTTTCCTGTACCTGAGAAATGTTCTTCAGTTATGTCCATGTGCATTTTTATTTCGCCACCTAATAAATCGTTGAGACATTCTGGATCGTCTCCTTCAATCCAAACTACCACTGTAAAATGATCTTTTGTATTAGGTTTGAAATTTTTCCTTTGTTCCAACAAAGCTATGTCCTTCGAATAGAAAGCTTTAGTATTTGGTTCAGCCTTACCAGTTTTTTTACTTTTCTTAGCATAGACTGTCTTTTTACCATTATGATATACCATTATTCTAATCGCTTCATCTACATTTCTTATAGTGTCGTCTATATCTAACTCATACCAGTAATGGACTGTTTCTTTTCCATTGTTTACGACATAAAAACTATAAGCAATATAGTTATCACCGTTATGAGAACCATCCGCTGCTGTATCTAAGTTATTTGGCAACCACTTAATTGATATATTATCCATATAATCAATTGTTTCTGCCGATAACTCCCTAGTTTTACTATTTTGCTTACCTGTTTCTGTCAAAAAGATATTCTTTCTGTTAGACATATTTTTATCTAAAGAAACTGTAAATCGTCCACCTTTGTAGGCAACATATAAAAATAGATATATAGTTGAGATACTGATTAGTAATAATAGTAATGTAATTTTAACTATTCGAACTACAAGTTTGCGTTTGTATATTTTGTTGGCTTTAACACCAACACCATTTCCATTCATATCATCACCATACCGTAGTCGCAATATTCTATTTTTTATAAATTAAGTATATCTTAAATTTTTCAAGAGTGCAACAGACAAAAAACAATTTTTTACATTTTTTTTAATTTTTTTTTAGTTTTACAGTTTTTGTCACTAAAAAAGCATCAAATGATGCTTTTAGTCAGATTTCATTTCAAATAAAATATCTCTTAATTCCATAGCTCTTTCAAAATCAAGGCTTTTAGCTGCTTCACGCATTTCTTTTTCTATTGTTTCCATAATTTGAGCTTTTTCAAGTTTACTAATCTTTTTATCCTTCTTCTTATTATCAACAAGAGCTGTATTACTAATAACTTCTCTAATTTCTTTATCTATTGTTTTTGGAACGATACCATGTTCTTTATTATATTTCTCTTGAATAGTCCTACGTCTATTAGTCTCAGTAATAGCTTCATCCATTGAATCAGTTATTTTATCACCATACATAATTACATGTCCATTGACATTTCTAGCACATCTACCAATAGTTTGAATTAAACTTCTTGTACTTCTTAAGAAACCTTCTTTATCAGCATCTAATATAGCAATCAAGCTAACTTCTGGAATATCTAAGCCTTCTCGCAATAAGTTTATTCCTACTAAAACATCATATTTACCAGTTCTAAGATCATGAATTATTTGCATTCTCTCTAGAGTCTTTATTTCACTATGTAAGTAAGCTACTTTAATATCTAATTCTTTTAAATAATGAGTAAGCTCTTCTGCCATACGAATAGTAAGTGTAGTAATTAGAGTTCTTTCATTATTTTCTATTCTATTTTTAATTTCACCAACTAAGTCATCTATTTGACCTTCACTCTTACGAACTTCAATAGTTGGATCTAATAGACCAGTAGGTCTAATAATTTGTTCTATGTATTTGTTGTTAGTATATTCTAATTCAATATCTCCTGGAGTAGCTGAAACAAAAATAGCTTGATTGATTTTACTTTCGAATTCTTTATACTTTAATGGTCTATTATCTAGAGCACTAGGCAATCTGAATCCATAATCGACTAGGTTTTGTTTACGGGATCTATCACCATTATACATACCTCTAACTTGTGGAAGAGTAACATGGGATTCATCTACTACTAACAAAAAGTCTTCTGGGAAGAAATCCATCAAAGTAGTAGGTGTTTCGCCTTTCTTTCTACCAGCAAGTGGAGCAGAATAATTTTCAATACCAGAACAGAAGCCTGTTTCTTCTAGCATTTCTAAATCATAATTAGTTCTTTGTTCTAGCCGTTCTGCCGCAAGTAGTTTGTTTTGAGACTTTAATTCTTCAAGTCTTTCCTTTAATTCTTCTCTAATTCTTCCAATAGCTTCATGTAATTTTTCATCACTAACTACGAAGTGACTAGCCGGAAAAATAGATACATTCTTTAAATTATTAGTAATAGCTCCAGTCAAAGTATCTATTTCACTAATACGATCTATTTCATTATCAAAGAACTCAATACGATATCCAGTGGTATTATGATTAGCCGGAATTATTTCTACCACATCTCCACGTACTCTAAAAGTTCCACGTTTAAAATCCATATTATTGCGTTCGTATAACATTTCCACTAACTTAACCAGCATTTCATTACGATCAATAGTCTCTCCCACCGAAAGAGTTAACATTTTATTCTTATACTCTTCTACTTCTCCTATACCATAAATACAAGAAACACTTGCGACTACAATAACATCTCTTCTAGAGATTAAAGCAGAAGTGGCCGCATGTCTTAACTCATCTATTTCATCATTAATAGATGAATCTTTCTCAATATATGTATCAGTAGAAGGAACGTATGCTTCTGGTTGATAATAGTCATAGTATGAAACAAAGTATTCAACTCGATTATCTGGGAATAATTCTTTTAATTCGCTATATAATTGACCAGCAAGTGTTTTATTATGAGCTAATACTAAAGTAGGTCTATTAGTTTCTTTAATAACATTTGCAATAGTAAAAGTTTTACCTGTACCAGTAGCTCCTAGTAATACTTGATACTTTTTTCCAGTATTAATCCCATCAACCAATTCTTTTATTGCTTCTGGTTGATCACCATTAGGCTTAAATTTTGATACTAAATTAAATGACATATTATCACCTCAATTCCAAGATATTTTACCATTTATATGTAAAGAAGACAAGATGCTTCCTTTACGAGAAAAGATAAATATGCTAGTATTATATTAGGAGGTAAAAACAATGGATAGTTTTAATAAAGACGGAAAAGTAGATATTTATCGCGATATTTTTGATGGAAAAACTGATGAAGAAATAATCGCAATATGTGAAGAATTCTTCGGAGAGTTTAAAGGACGCTATTTTGACAATAAACTTATTGAACAAAGAGGTAAATACTCAAGAGCTCTTGCAGTTGATAATCTTTGTCAAGCTATTAGGGAATCGAGAGAAAAAAGAATGGAAGTATCTGCTGAAGATAGAATGGCTGTATTAAAAGACTTTGGTATGACTGGAGAAGTTACTCCATTATCAGCACTAGCTAATAGGCTTATTCAAGAAGAAGCAACTGAAATAGTAAAACAAGGTTTTTCAAGGAGTTTCTCAGATGAACCAATGGATAAAAAAGAGTTAGAAAGACGAATAAACTTAGTATTGAAATGTTGTGGAGCAGACACATTCAATGTACTAATGCAAAAGACTATTCCTCAAATTTATTATGGAGAAGATAGCAAAACTGTTGATGATATGGAACGTTTACAAAAAGACTTACCTCAATTCTTCCAAGCTGTGGATTTTTTACTGAGTAGCGGAGTTGATCTTAATAAAGTTCAAATGGCAAAGAATATGACACTTCAAGATGTTTATACGGAAGTATCACAAAAATATGCTAAATTCTTTAATAAAGATAATAAGCAAGAAGAAGAAAAAACTAATGAGGAAGCAATTATTGTTGAAGATTTAACTAACGATAAAGATGAAAATACTGAAATAAGTAGAATGGTTGATGATTCTAATAACAGTGAACTTTCTCAACAAGATCTATTACAACAAATACAAGATATTCAAACTGAAATTAATAAATTAATGGCTAAACAAGCAGACACAATTGCGAAACTACAAGAAATGCAGAAAACTGATAATAGTCAATTAACAAAATAAAAAAGCAATTTAATTGCTTTTTTTATTTCTAATATGGACTTGGTACAAAATTCCATGGACTCGTAATATTATTTACATATTGATAATATGTTCCATTATAAGCCCATCCATAATTTCTAGACATTTCTAAGTGTAAGTGACATCCTGTTGAATATCCAGTAGATCCCATATAAGCAACAACTGTATTAGTATCAACTGATTGTCCTACATAAACTGGAATTCCTGGTTGGACATGTGCATATTGTGAAAATACTAATTGCCCATTAACATTATGTACTATTAATACCATATATGCTCCATAATTATCTAATCCATTACCTACATAATAAACTCTACCAGGAGCTACTGCATAGATTGGTGTTCCACAGCCTCTAGTAATATCTATTCCTTTGTGGCCACCACCATATCCCCAACTGATTCTTCCACCATTAACAGGGAATCTAAATCCATTTTCACCGATGATTGCCCCTGGAGTAACATTTCCTCCACCTGATGAAGGAGTAACTTTAGGTGGCACATCACAAGTAACACCAATTATGTCGTTAGAACTACAACCTCTACTACGATAGTAGTTAACTCTCTTTTGATATAATTCAATTTGACCTTTAGTACTTGGAACAGTTCCTTCTACTCCACTTACTTCTTCTTCAATTCTTTCTTTTTCACTCTCAAGTTTCTTCTTTAATTCACCAAGTTCTTCTTGCTTCTTTTTTAATTCTGCTTTTTTCTTCTTGTTTGTCTCAATTAATGCCTTTAATTCTTTCATAACCTTATCATTATAATCAGTTAATTGCTCAGCAACAGACATACGATATACCATATCAGTAATACTAGTTGCTCCAAAAATATACTCTAAATAAGCATTATTACCATTCTCTATTTGATAATACTCTATTATCTTTTTACTTTCAGCATCTTTTTTCTTTATTTCTTTATCACATTTTTCTATTTCTGCTTGTAATTTTTCTATTTCTTCTTCCGCTTGGGCAATTTTATCTTCTGTTTCAGCAATAGTCTTCTTAACAGCAGCTATTTCTTCTTTACCTTTAGCTATCTTAGCTTCTTTTTCTCTTAATTCTTTAGTATATTTTTCTACTGCAGCTTCATATTCTCCTAGAGTAACAGCAGCAGCTTTAATAGGTAAAAGTAAAGTTATTGCGATTAATGTAATTATTACTTTTACTCTTTTTTTCATATTACACCTTTAAATACTTTCTTACAGCACTAGCACTACCAATCATACCAACGATAATACCAATAACTATAACAGATAAAGATACTTGATAGATAAATGGTTCTGGTTTAATTAGTTGAATAATTTGTGAATATAAGTATCCATCAAAGTGTTTATAGAAAGCCATATAACCATACATAGTAATTAAAACAGGTACTATAGAACCAAAGATTCCTAAAATCATACCTTCTATAATAAATGGAGTTTTAATAGTAAAGTTACTAGCTCCTACTAATCTCATAATCCCAATCTCTCTTTTTCTAGCAGAAATAGTTAACTTAATAGTATTAATAATTAAGAATACTGTAACTATAATTAAAGCTATTACAATACCATAAGTAATCTTCTCTACTTGATTAAAAGCAGCAATCATTTTATCTACCATTCCTGATCCATATCTTACTACAGCCACTTTATCGAGTGCTTGAATCTTAACGGCAGTTTGTTTAAGTTTTTCTACATCTTTTACTTTTACTTGAAAAGTATCTTTAAGAGGGCTTTCTTTATCAGACCAATTCTTTAATACTGTATCAAAAACATCTGATTCAGCCTGCATCATTTCTTTTACTTCCTGTTTTGACTGAAATGTGTATTTATCTACATTAGAAATACTTTTAATATCTTCCTCTATATCTTTTACATCTGTTTCAGTAGCATCATTATCTAAGAAAACAACAATAGTCATATCTCTTTCAATCTCTTTAGTAAAATTTTGAACATTATATGAAGCCATTATTGCAATAGCTACAATAATCAAAGTGATTGTAATACAAGAGATTGAAGCTAGCGAAAGAGAAAAGTTTCTTACTACACTCTTAACAGCATCTCTAATGCTTCTACCTAACATTCTAAATAGCTTCATCTTCGTACTTTCCTTTCTGTTTAAATTTTACTAAACGACCTTCTTTTAGAGTAACTACTTGTTTTTTCATCTTGTTAACAATATCTCTATCATGAGTGGCCATAACTATAGTAGTTCCTCTTCGCTTATTAATATCTTCAAGAACTTTCATTATTTCCATACTCATATCTGGGTCAAGGTTACCAGTAGGCTCATCACATAATAACAACCTAGGTTCATTAACAATAGCTCTTGCAATTGCAACTCTTTGTTGTTCTCCTCCTGATAGCTTATCAGGATATTCATGAACTTTATTTTTTAACCCGACATCCTCTAAAGCTTTTAATACTTTAATACGAATATTATCCTTCTTTTCTCCAATACATTCTAAAGCAAATGCTACATTTTCATATACGGTTTGCTTTGGTAATAAACGATAATCTTGGAAGACTATTCCTAATTTTCTTCTTAATTTATATACTTTACTATTCTTTAACTTAGCAACATCTAATCCACCAACTATTACTTGTCCTTTAGTTGGTCTTTCCTCACGGTAAAGCATCTTTATTAGAGTACTCTTTCCACTACCAGATCCTCCAATAACAAATACAAAAGATCCTTTTTCTATTGCTAGGTTTAAATCATAGATCGCAGTAACTCCGTTCTTATATTTCTTTTCAACATGCTTAAGTCTAATTAAATCACTCATCTAATTTATTCACCACCTTAGCTATTTTATTATAACATTTTTTTAAAGTAAAAAAAAGAAAGTTCCTTGAGAACTTCTTTTATTTACACTATTTTGCACCTTCAACTTGATAAGAATCAGTTACTACGAAGAAAGCATCTGCATCAATTTGTTTAATACCTTCTGTCAAACGATAGTATTCTCTAGAAGGAATAACAGTTAACATGACTTTTCTTTTATTATCTAAGAAACCACCTTTAACATCAAAAGTAGTAATTGAATGTTGTAAAGTCTTTAAGATATACTCTGTAATTTCTTCTTCCTTAGTAGTTATGATATAGAAAGCTTTGTTATTAGATATACCTAATAATACTTTATCAAGTACTAAATTACTAATATAAATATAAATAATCGCATATAAAGCATTAGTAGTACCAAAGAAGAAAGCTCCTATTAAGACAATAATTACATTAATAACTAAGCTTGACTTAGCTACTGATATTTTATACTTATCATAAAGTATTTGTGAAACTACTGGAAAACCTCCATTATTATAACCACTCTTATACATTAATCCATTAGCCACTCCACATAATACTGCGGCAAAAATAACTAATAGTAGAAAATCACTATAATCAATTACAATAATATCAGTAATATTAGCTGTTAATTTAACTAAAACTGGATAAGCTATTGTTGCTACTAAACTAGTTGCTGTTCTTTCAAAACCTAGATACATAAAACTTATAATTGCACAAGCAATCGCCAATAATAAGATCATTAGTGCTGGATCTATTCCATATAAGTAATTAGTAATAGTAGCTACACCATTAGTACCTCCAGTTACTAATTTCATTGGTAGTAAGAATAAATTATATAAAATAGCCCATAGAATTGTAGATAAAGAAATTAAGAGAATACGATATGTTTTATTTTGTTTCTTTAATACCTTTTTTATATCTTCCATCTTACTCACCTCCAAATACTTGATATGTATCAGTTATTATATAAAATGCATCTTTATCAATCATTTTAATACCTTCGGTCAGTTGATAATACTCACTCGTTGGAATAACTGCCATAAGTAAATTTTCTTTTTGTCTTTTATAACCACCCTTAGCTTTAAACACAGTAACTCCATGACCTAAGGTCTGAAGAACATATTCTCTTACCTCTTCTTCCTTATCAGTAATAATGAAGAACGCTTTACTATCTGAAATACCTAAAATTACTCTATCAGCCATTAAACTTATACAATACAATATAATGATTGAATATAACATACTATTCATTCCAAAGAAGATACCTGATGATAAAACTATTAAACCGTCACTCATCAACATACTAGTACCAATGCTTTGTTTTAAATACTTAGAAAGTATTTGATTAATAATATCAGTACCACCCATAGTAAAGCCTGCTCTAAAGACAATTCCGGCACCCAAACCATAAAGGATTCCACCAAACAATGCCGATAGAAGCATATGAGATGTATCTATTTGTAACCAAACATTAATATCTTCTGTTAAAGTTACAAAGATTGGAAACATCATAGTACCAAGTAAACTAGCTCTAGTTTTTTCTTTATCTAGTAAGATTAAACTAGCTATCAATAAGAATATATTAGCTATAACAATTACTGTTGAATTATTAATTCCAAACAAATTATCTAAAATAACTGCAATACCACCTACTCCTCCAGGAACTAGATGATTAGGCGCAATAAAAATATTATAAGCCAATGACACAGTTAAACAACCTATTAAGAATTCAAGAACTCTTTTACCATAGGCTTTTTTATCAATTAGCTCTGCTATTTTTAAATATTTGTTCTTAGAAAAAACATTCATATTATAGCCCTTTCTTTAGATTACTTTCAATAAATATATCTATATCCCCATCCATTACTTTATCTACATTACTAGTCTCAACATTAGTACGATGATCTTTAACCATAGAATATGGATGCATGACATAGCTTCTTATTTGAGAACCAAAGTCAATATTCATTTGATCCCCTTTTATCTTATTCATTTCTTGTTCATTTTCTTCTATTTTTCTCATTAGTAATTTGTTTTTCAATATTTTTAATGCTTGCTCTTTATTTTGAATTTGACTACGTTCATTTTGACAAGTTACTACTATTTTAGTAGGTAAATGTGTAATTCTCACGGCTGAATCAGTAGTGTTTACTCCTTGTCCTCCTGCTCCAGTAGAACGATAAACATCTATCTTTAAATCTTTTTCATCAATTTCAATATTAGTATCTTGTTCTATTTCAGGTGTTACTTCTACTGAAGCAAATGATGTATGTCTCCTATTATTAGAATCGAATGGTGATAGTCTTACTAAACGATGAACACCTTTCTCATTCTTCAGATAACCATATGCATTCTTACCTTTGACAAGCAAAGAAACACTTTTAATTCCAGCTTCTTCACCATCTTGATAGTCAAGAATTTCTACTTTATAATTCTTTTTTTCACACCATCTAGTATACATTCTATAAAGCATATTAGCCCAATCACATGATTCAGTACCACCAGCCCCAGGATGTATTTCTAAGATACAATCATTTTTATCATATGGTCCATTTAACATAATTAATAGATTTAACTTTTCTACTCGTTCATTAATACTTTCAGTAGTTGATGTAAGTTCTTCTAGTAAAGATTCATCTTCAGGTACTAATTCTAATAATTCTTTAGTAGTTTTAATTTCTTCTTGAAGTAGTTCTATCCTATTAATTTCTTCTTTTAAATCATTTAGTTTCTTAATAATTTCTTCGGCATGTAGACGATCATTCCAAAAGTTAACATTTTCTGTTTCTTTTTGCAGTCTATCTACTTCTTGTTTCTTACTAGGGATGTCAAAGTGACCTCCATAAATTATTAACTATTTCTAAATTATTATCTAAAATCTTTTCAATCTCCTTGATATCCATATAATCACCTATATTATATTTTACTCTATTTATGACAATATATAAATACATTTTAAGTAATTTAAAGTGTTAATTTACATAAAAAAGGAAGAATTAATTCTTCCTACAAATATATAACATATGACAACTATATCCTTGTAAATCTTCTCTTTCACAAGTAGATAATTGATATTTTACCCAAACATTAAATTCTTCTTCACTTAAGTTATTAATTTTATCCTCAATAAGATTAGTAATTCCATCTACAGCAATATTGTGTAATAGAGTAATATCATATTTACTCATAATATCTTTAAATTCAGAAACATAAAATGGAGCAAATATTCCTTCTGGGAATCTATTTAATTTAAAATTCTCATCAAAATCAGGTTCTCCATTCAATAAGTGATCTACTCCCCAATCAGCAAAGACTCCATCACTAGTAATATAAGCAATCATGATAATACCATCTTTTTTTGTTACCCTAATTGCCTCTCTAATTGCTTGATTAATGTCCTTATCTTCATATAAGTGATATAAAGGTCCTAAGACTAAAGTAACATCAAAAGTATCATCAGCAAATCTAGATAGGTCTACTGCATCTCCTTGTTCAGCAACTATTTTCATATTATTAGTGATTTTGCTTTTTAAAATGTTCAAGTTATGTTCTACATATTCAATAGCTGTGACATCGTAACCTAAATTAGCATAGTGTATAGAATATCTACCAGTACCAGCACCTATTTCAAGTATTTTATCACCTGACTTTAAATATTTATCAATATATGTAGTAGTTACAATGAATTCTAATTTATGAGTTTGATTTTTAATTAAACGACTATCTTCATCACACTTTTCATTATAGTACTTATTTAGTATTTCATTTCTTTCGTTCATAATATCACCAATTTCATTATATCATAAAAAAAAGTAATATCATTTTTTGATATTACTTTTCAGCTATCCAGAATACTGTACCGGTAGTACATCCAAAAATTATTGGCTGTATTATATGACTATGAATTGAATATACAAAGCTTGAATTTGTAATGCATCTAGCAAGTATTAAATCAAATATTGGATATAGAATTATACCCATTATAGAAATGGCAACAATTAAAATTATTAGATGCTCTTTATTCCCTTTTTTAATTTTTTTCATACTAGTCTCCTTTTACATTAATGGTGCGACCAATCTTAATAAAGCTTGTCTAACTGCCTTTAAAAAGGGTGGTTTTGCTTCTTTTTTAGATACTTCTTTACTTTTCTCGAGAGTATCTAATATATCCTTTTTAATATCTTTAATACAATTAACATCTTCCATATATAAACCACATTCAAAGTGTAAGTATAAACTTCTATAATCTAAATTTATAGTTCCAACAGTAGCCATCTTATCATCAGCAATGAACATTTTTGCGTGAACAAATCCTGGTTT
Source organism: Bacilli bacterium (assembly GCA_017432665.1). Taxonomy (GTDB): domain Bacteria; phylum Bacillota_I; class Bacilli_A; order RF39; family UBA660; genus UBA3789. The sequence goes on along the minus strand of JAFRIS010000006.1, from coordinate 20,944 downwards.
ATATCTGTATACTTTAACACCATATTTTACTAGTGGTTCGATATAACTTTCTGATAAAGAATAAACTATTTTCTTATCTGGTATACCAGGAATAATTATTCTGACATCAACTCCACGTTTGGCTGCTAAAGTTAATGCATTAATCATATCAGTATCGATAATTAAATATGGAGTACAAATATAAATATAATCATTCGCTTGATTAATAATATTTAAATAAATATTTTGACCAGTTACTTCTTCATCTAAAGGCGTTTCTCCATAAGGGATAGCATATCCTTTATGTTCCTTATTCTTAGGAAATTTATGTTTATATTTTTCAAAATCACTATCACTTCTTTTAAAAGCATTCCAAATAGTTAAAAACATAACAGTAAAATTCCAGACAGCATCTCCAGATACTTTAATCGCATTATCTTTCCAATGACCATATTTACTTTTCACATTAATATATTCATCAGCAATATTAATACCTCCAGAGAAAGCTACTTTTCCATCAATCACAAGTATCTTACGATGATCTCTATTATTCATAAATATTCCAGATAATGGACTTAGTTTATTAAAAACAACGCATTTGATTCCATATTTTTCTAATTCTTTAGGATAAGAGCTCTTAAGACTAGAGAAGCATCCTAAGTCATCATACATAACTCTAACTTCAACACCCTGTTTTACTTTCTCTTTTAAGACTTCTAGAATAGAATCCCACATAACTCCTGGAGCTATTATAAAGTATTCAAAGAAAATAAACTTTTCAGCATCTTTTAATTCTTTTAGCATTTCTTCGAAAGCTATTTCTCCAAGAGGATAATAACTAACATCATTATTAGTAGTAGCTGGATAATTAGTATAATCAGTAATATATTTAATTCTACTATTATTCCTTATTTCCTTTTTTATAGTGGGATTTTGAACTAAATATTTCTTACTATTTCTTTCACTTCTCAAAATACTCTTAAGTGTCTTACTCATTTTTTTATTATAACCAATAATTAAATATAACAAAGTTCCAATCAAAGGGAATAAAAGAATAATTACTATCCATGGCAAAGTATAAGAATAACTTCTACTATTTCTAATTAAATACAAAGCTATTATAAAACCAGCAATTTGATAAATAGTATTTATTAAAGTAATATGATCTCCTAAGTATAAATAAGTGAATAAGAATAATAAAATTTGTAATATTAAACCTATTAATACAATAGCCCCTCTAATAATTACCGTTAGCATACTACCACTCCTTTTTCATATTATAGCATAAAAGCAGGTTGTATCCTGCTTTTTAGTCCATTTCATTTATGAAAATAATGTTTTCTCTGATTTATATTGTTTAGAAATAAAGATAATTATTAATATTATATAGACTATTGTACTTATGATAATAATAGCTAAATCATTATATTTTATATTATTCATAGTAATATCATTTAAAGCCATACCACAGTTAGCAATAGGTACTAAACTAAACATAGATGTATCCGCATCCATTACTTTTATAAAGTAGGGAATCATTGGTAAGAAAGATATAAATTGTAGTGAAGATTGTGCTTCTTTATAAGTTTTAGCTTTACCTGCTAAAGCAATACATACGCCTGCGGATAATAAAGCAGAAACAACTATTACTAATAATACTAATAAAGTAGATTCTAAATTAACATTTATAGTTATATCTTCAAATGCTTTAAACATACTCTTTCCTAAGTAAATAGACGGTACTGTTAAGATATATGATAATATTCCAGATAAACAACCAAGGATTGCAGTTGCTAAATATTTGCCAGCCACTAATTCTTCACTTTTTACTGGGAATGTTAGTATAGTTTCTAATGTACCTCTTTCTTTTTCTCCACTAGTCGCATCAGTAGCCACTACAGAACAAGCTAAAACTACTATCATTAAAACATAAGTAATAACTAGACTTAATAAAATAGTAAACATTGAATCGGTTTCTTCTTTAACTAATGATTTATCTTTAATTGTAATATTATTAAATATTTTATTAGGATCTATTTTTTCTTGTATTAAATATTCAGTAGCTAAACTTTGACTATAACTTTCTAAATAAGAATATGCATATGAATTAACTATTTCTCCACTACTAACAGTAGGATCAGTATAAATAGTATATTCATTATCCCTTTTTATAATATAACCATTTATTTCTCTAGATTCGTATTTACTCTCTAATTCCTTTTTGTCCTTGTAAGTAGCAAATTCAATATTTTTTAAATCCTTGGCAATGGCTTTTTCAGCAGTACTTAATTCATAATTAACTCCAATAACATATTTTGAATTTTCCATATAATCAAATAAAAATCCAAATAGCATAATAATAGCTGGGATTATTATAGGTAAAAGTAATAATCTTTGAAGAGATTTCTTATCTCTAATAATTCCTCTTAATTCTTTAAAGATTGTGATTCTTATATTATTCCATTTCATTATAATTACCTCCAATCAATTTAAAGAATGCATCTCTTATATTTGTAGTATTAGTCTCTTTTTCTATTTCTTTTGGAGTACCTGTCGCAATAATTTTACCTTTATTGATTAATACTACTCGATCACAAATGTTTTCTGCTTCTTCCATATAATGAGTAGAGTAAATTATACATTTACCTTTATCTCTCTCTTCTTTAATAAAATCTAGAATAACTTGACTAGAAATAATATCTAATCCTGAAGTAGCTTCATCTAAGATATAATAATGTGGATCATGAACAACACATCTAGATACACCAACTCTTTGAGTTTGTCCTGTAGATAAACTACCTATTCTTTGATCTTTAAAACTTTCCATATCAAATCTTTTAACTACTTCTTTAATTCTCCTATCAGCTAGTTTTTTATCCATATCATAGTAATCAGCACACATCTTTAATAATTCTACACATGAGATATCTTTATATAACTTAGTATTACCTGATAAGAAAGCCATATTTTTCTTTATTTCAATTTCATTTTTATTTAAGTCTTTATCATCAATAATCACTTCCCCAGATGTAGGCTTCATAATTCCAGCAATTATTCTAAGTAAAGTTGTTTTTCCTGCGCCATTAGGTCCTAATAAACCTAATATTTCTCCATCTTTTACTTCAAATGAAATATCTTTATCGGCATAAAACTTAACTGTTTTTTTCCTACCGACATTCTTTTCAAATTGTTTAGATACTTTCTTTATCTCTATCATATAGCCTCCTAATGATGATGGTGATGATGATGGTCTTCTTCATGTAATTCAACATTACATTCAGTATCATCACACGCTTCATCTTCAGTTTCTAATATAGCGTGACAAATATTATGTTCTTCTAGTTCTTCTCTTATTTTTTTCTTTATACTAGCAACATTCTTACTCTTAGTAACAACATGCATAGTAGCATAATTATTATAACCATCAATGCTCCATACATGAATATGGTGAATATCATCAACATCTTTTATCTTTAATAAATGTTCTTTTAATTCATCAATATCAACATTATCAGGAGTTTTAGCCAAGAAAATATCTACTACTTGTTTTAAGTTCTTTAAAGAATGAACCAAGATAAATATAGCAATACCAATACTCATAATTGGATCTAAAATTCTAATATCAGTAAACTTCATAACAATAGCACCTACTAATACTACTACCCAACCTAAGACATCTTCTAACATATGAAGATTAACTGCTTTTTGATTGATTGAATCTCCTTCTCTAGTAACATAAGCTGCGATAAAGTTTAAGAACACTCCAAAAATAGCAAATATTAGCATACCACTATAATTAACTTCTACAGGGTTAAATAACCTACCTACTGCACCAATAATAATTAGTATAGAGCCAACTAATAAAATAGTAGTAGTAATAACTCCACCTAATACTGAATATCTAATATATCCATAAGTATATTTCTTGTCTGCATGTTTTTTACTCTTTCTCTCCATAAAATAAGATATTCCTATTGAAATAGCATCTCCTAAATCATGTACTGAATCAGATAAAATAGCATATGAATTAGTAATTATACCTCCAATAAGTTCAAATAAAGAAAAAGATATATTTAAAATAAATGCAATTAAAATATTCTTTTCTACTGCTTTAGATACTTTTTTGCCCATAATCATCTCTCCTAATCTTATCTACTTCTTCTAAAAATCTATTTATTCCTTTATACCATTCATACATTCCTAATTTTCTATTAGAATATTTTTCTAACTTCTCTTCAGCATAGCCTTTATTAATACTTTTCCATCTCTCAATACATCTTTTATAACAAGTATTGATACAAGTTCTCACAACAATTATTTTTCCCTTTAAAAGACTATAATCTTTAATATTACGATATTGAGCTGAATCAATCACAATTGTCTTATCACTATCTTTAAAATATTCTAATAATTTTATATAAAAATCATCAAAGTTAGTTATTGTATAATCTTTAGGTACTCCTTCAAATACTTTTCTTAATTCTACGCTTTCTTTATTGTCAGATGGTTCATCACTAAAAACTATATCAGTATCAATAACTATATAATTATCATCATTTAGATATTGATCGGCATAATATGATTTTCCACTACCTGATTCTCCTGTAAGATTAATTATTTTATCATCAGTAATATCTTTTATATACGGTTCTTTATCTTCGTTAATAGTAATATATATGTCCATATTATCACATTCTTTCATTATTATTATACTACAAAAAAAGTTGGTTTTCCCAACTTTATTTATAAGTTCTATAGCAATAGCTAACTTCTCTTTTCAATTTATTTGCTCATTTCATTTATATATTTAATAGCAGCTGTTGCGGCAACTGCGCCATCACCAGTAGCAGTAACTAATTGTCTCACTTCTTTAACACGATTATCGCCAGCAACAAATATTCCTGAAGTATTAGTATGACAATCCTCACTAGCAATAGCATACCCACTATCATCTAAATTAATAACTTTAGCAAAGTTTTGATTCTCAGGAATTCTACCTATAGCAACAAATAGACCATCTACTTCAATGCTTCTAATTGAACCTTCTTTATTAGTTACTTCAATACTCTTTAATTTATCTTCAGCGATTAATTTAGTAACATTACTACTATAGATAAATTCGATATTGTCTTTTTCTTTTAAAAGTTTAACAGTAGATTCTGATCCTCTAAACTCATCTCTTCTATGGATTAAGTATACTTTTTCAGCAATATCTGCAAGATATAAAGCATCTTCTAGTGCGGTATTTCCTCCACCTACAACAGCAACTACCTTTTTTCTATAAAAAGCTCCATCACATGTTGCACAATAAGAAATACCTTTTCCTACAAGACTATCTTCATTATCTAAACCTAGTTTTCTATTTTCTGAACCAGTTGCGATAATAATTGCTTTTGCTTTATATTTATTCTTTGTTGTTTCTACTTCTTTTTCTTTACCTAAATCATTAATATTAACAACCTTTTCAAAGAATATTTCTGCTCCTAAACTCTTAGCTTGATTATATATTTTAGTAGCAAAATCAAATCCTGAAATATGTTCTTCTGCAGGATAATTTTCAATATCAAGTGTATTAATAATTTGGCCACCATAAGTCTTAGCTTCTAATACTAATACTTTTTTAGAAGCTCTTCTAGCATAAATAGCAGAAGTTAATCCTGCAGGCCCAGCACCTATAATTATAATATCGTACATATTATTCTCCTATTAATGATTCAATATCATCTTTAGATATTAAACCAACATTTCTTTTAACTTCTTTTCCTTTATCAAATACTACTAAACAGGGAATAGAAGATACTTCATATTGTTCTGCTAATTCATCTTCATCATCTACATTGATTGATACTACTTTGACATTATCATTGCTTTCAGCAATTTCTTCAACCATTGGTTTTAACATTTTACAAGGGCCACACCATTCTGCATTAAAATCTGCTAAAACTTTAATATCACTCTTTAATACTTCTGTTTCAAAATTATCTTTAGTTACTTCTATAACGTTCATTATCCATCATTCCTTTCAACATTCATTAATATTTTGTACATTAATTTATATAATGCAGTTGCTTCTTCTTCAGACAAATCAATACATTTACCCATTTTCTCTGGAATAGATAAAGCTTTAGCTTTTAGTTTTTTACCTTTATCAGTAATCATTACTTCTAAGTTCCTTTCATCCACTTTAGATCTATCTCTAGTAATATATCCTTTACTCTCTAATTTCTTAAGTAATGGAGTTAAAGTACTAGAATCTAATAATAAAGTATTACCTATTTCTTTTACATTACTCTTTTCTTTTTCCCAAAAATACATCATTACAATATATTGAGTATAAGTTAAGTCTAATTCCTTTAGCCACGGAGTATATTTTCTAATTATTTCTTTAGAACATAAATAAATTGGAAAACATATCTGGTTTTCTAGTTTTAATACGTCTTTTTTCATTTTATTCCTCCTATAATAATTCTTTTAAGTCTCCTTCAATATCTTTTGGATCAAAAGTAGGACTATATCTTTTAACAGCGTTTCCTTCTTTATCAACTAAAAACTTAGTAAAGTTCCAAGCAATATCTCCTTCTTTTTTACAAGTAGTACTTATTTTAGCAATAGCTTTCATAGCCATTTTATTCTTCATACCTTTTATTTCATCATGAGTTTGTTGGCTCTTTAAAGCAGTAAATACAGGACTTTCATTTTCTCCATTTACTTCTATTTTTGCGAATTGATCAAACTGTGTTTTATATTTAGCAGTACAAAATTCATGTATTTCATCATTACTACCTGGAGCTTGATGACCAAATTGATCACATGGAAAATCTAATACTTCAAGTCCTTGATCATGATACTTTTCATAAAGCATCTCTAATCCTTCATATTGTGGAGTAAAGCCACATCCAGTCGCAGTATTAACTACTAATGATACTTTTCCTTTTAAAGAACTTAAATCAAATTCTTCTCCTTTTCTAGTTTTTACTTTTAATTCATATATACCCATAATTAATCATCTCTTTAAATTAATTTGTATACAAATTAATTGTATCAAAAGATTTTCTGAATTACAACAAAAAAAGACAAGATTTTATCTTGTCTATTTAGTTAATTCTTTTCCTCCCACATATAATTTATAACCATTTAAATCAATATTAGAGTAAGTAGTATCAGCATCTTCAAGTGATGTAATATATGAATCTCCTGTTAGTTTTATCTTAGAATTACTATCTAAAACTAAGTTGATTTCTTTAGCTTCATTACTACTATTAATAGTTCCTTCATAACTTGATGATTTAGTTAATTTCATAGATAATTTTGAGATAGAATCAACAACTATATTACCACTTACTTTTTGATTAATTAATGTTAGAGTAACATCACCACCATTAGAACCAGAATTTCCCCATGAATCTTTTTGAATTCTTAAGAAGTTTCCCGTAGAATCATTATTCGTGAATTCATTATTTTCTAAAGTAATAGCTGCTTTAGTATTGGTTACATAAATAGAATCTCCTTTATTAGTTACAATAGTCGAATTTTTTGATGAAAACTCTGCTGTCCCTGTATCAGCATCTCCAGACATTGACTGATATATAAAGATATTCTTGTAAGTTGTTGATTGACCGTTTAAAGTGTTATTTGTGTCAGTTAACTTCACATTTTCTAATGTAACGCTGTTTTTTCCTTCTATTACTACGCCTTCAGATGCAGTAGCAACTAAAGTAGCATTCTTCACTGTAATATCAGCTGTAGAATAAATGGTTGGTGAGCCTTTTCCTGCTGTTTTATAAGTTCCTTTATTTACTGTTACTGTTCCACCGCCTCTATCAGATCTAATTGCAGCACTTGATGTTCCTGCTGTATTTATAGTTAGGTTAGTAGCTTTCATTACTCCACCACCAGTTGTCATTATTCCTCCTGAATTATCTTTAGTTGTAGTAATTTTTGAATTACTAATATTAACTGTAGTTCCATCACCAGTAGCATTATTAGTAGTTGCAGATCCTCCATAACTGAAAACTCCATTAGCTCCTGTAGCATTAGTAGTAATAGTTGCATTCTTAATTGTTAAATTTGCACCTGATTTTGCTAATATAGCTGAGTTAGTTCCATAAAAACTAGTGTTATCTCCTCCAGCAGAATCGCCAGTTTTAGTCACAGTTATATTTGAGAGAGTAGATTTAATATTCCCTGCAGCTAAAATGACATTTTCATCAGCATTTGATGATTTGTATTCTCCTGATGTTATATCTTCATCTTTAGTTATTTCTTTAACTCCAGAGTATGTGGTTTGAGAGTTATTATTCATTCCGGGTAGAGTGTTATTACTATTATTACTTGGATTATTATCACTAATTATTACATACCACATTACTCCAAGTATTAGAACTAATACTACAATTATAATTATATATGTCAATGTCTTTTTATCTTTCATCTTATCCTCCTTTCCGACTAAGCATTATTATTTTGTGTATTACTATTACTTTGATTACTATCATTATTTGGTATCTCTGGTGGTTGACCATTTTGATTATTATCTCCATTAGGCACTGATGGTGATTGCCCACTTTGACTATTATTCATAGATGGTTGATTTCCATTAGGTAGTTGCATTATTTCTCCTCTGCCACCTTTATGACAAGTCTTTGTACATACCATAAATGCCCCTGTCGCAATTACTGCACCAAATAATACTCCAATTACAAATATTATTATTTTTTCACCCATTAAGTCTTTCATTTATTACCTCCAATCATTTTATTTTATATATGTTAATTTTATTTATTCTTTTAATTCTTTATATCCCTTGATTTATTCATATATCATCTCCTTTTCTATATAAACTTTACCATTGTAAAATTAAATGAATATTAAATATAATTCTTTCTTATATATCATTTCTCCTTTCTACAACTTAATATTACTTAATAAAAATTAAAAGAACATTAAATATTTATTAATGTTCTTATTTTTTTAAATTTATTTTAAAAGTTGTCAACCCTTCTTTAGAATAAGCTTTAATTGTACCTTTATGATTAATAACTATATTCTTAGCTATTGCTAAACCTAAGCCATATCTATTACTATCTCTTTTCCTAGATTTATCTGCTCGATAAAATCTTTCAAAGATTTTTTCTTCATCACCTGATTTTATAGGATCTCCTGAATTAGTTATTTCTAGGATAATACTATTCTTATCTTTCTTTAAATTAACTTTAATTGAACTATCTTTATAACTATGCTTAATTGCATTATCTAATATTATTGATACTAACCTTTCTATTTCATCTTTACTGCATTTTAATTTAATATCCTTTTCTATATTAGTATCAATATCAATACTATTTTCAAAAGCAATTGCTTCAAAAGTTAAACAAGTTCTTTCAACAATCTTTGATATATTTTCTTCTTTATAATTATCAATAGATACTCCATTTTCTAATTTAGATAAGTCTAATAAACTCTTAATTAAATTATTCATTCTTTCAGATTCATATTTAATATTATCAACATACTTAGTATTTTTCTTATCTTTCTTTAATTCATCAGAAGATGCCATAATTACTGCGAGTGGTGTTTTTAATTCATGAGATGCATCCGCAATAAATTCTTTTTGTTTAGCAAATGATTCTTCAGCTGGTTTAATAATTCTTTCAGTTAATATCCTAGAAGCATAATAAATTACAATTTCAATTACTAATAAAATTATAAGTGACTTAATTAATATAAACATTAATCTATCATTAATATTTTTAGTATTAATAATAACTATTTTATCTGCAGTATAATTATATGAATACTTATTATTATATAGATTACCAATTTTTGTTCCCTGTTTCCTAGTAATAATTCTCTCTGCAATACCTTGAACATCAAAATTACTTGTATTACTACTGTGACTAACTATTCTTTCTATTTCCCCATTACTTAGTTTAACGGTATACACTTCATAATCCATAATCATCATATTTTCAAAGGCTCTATCATCCTGTTCTTCATCAATACTTGGAATTATATAATTAGATCTATTATCTCTTTCCTCCATGAAACTTAGATTTCTTTGTATATCTCTATATTCTCTTCTATAAACCTCTACATTATATATAAAGACAATAAAAAATATAAAAGTTGATAAAATCAAAAATATTGTATTAAATACTTTTCTATTTAATTCTTTCATCTTTATACTCCATTTTATATCCTAAATTTCTTAGTGCTTTAATCTGAACATTTGAATTAATCATCTTTAATTTCTTTCTAATAAATGATAGATATGCTTCTAAGTTATTAGAAATAGAATCGTTTTCTAATCCCCATACTTTATCATAGATCATTTCCTTAGATAACACTTGATTAGGATTGTTCATAAAGTACTCTAATAATTGAAATTCTTTATTTATAATATTTATTTTTTCGTTATTATTTTTATTAATAATATCGGACGTCTTTAAATCAAGGATTAAATCTCCAAATTTAAGACTATTATTCTTAACTTTTTCTGTTCTAAGTTGAGCATTGACTCTAGCAATAACTTCATCAATATGAAATGGTTTTGGGATATAATCATTAGCTCCTTCACTAAATCCAAGTAATTTATCTTCTAATTCAGATTTAGCAGTAAGCATTATTACTTTAGCTTTAATATTATTCTTTTTAATCTCTTTTAATATCTCAATACCATTAACATTAGGAAGCATTATATCAAGTATTATAAGGTCATATAAATCTTCTAAAGCGTTATAAAGTCCTTCTTCTCCATCTAGTGCTATATCAACGCTATATTTTTCTTTTTTTAATCTATTCGCAACTAATTCCGCTAGTGATTCTTCATCTTCAACAATTAATATTCGCATATTTTCACCTCGCATATAGTTAATCATTTATTTATTAAATGAATATTAAATATAGTATATCATAAAAAAAGACTATAATTAGTCTCTATATTATTTTGTTTTTTGAATATCTTTTCCTATTTCAAGTCCAAAGAACCATTGTGCTATTACATCTCTACATGGATATTTATAACTTAATAGAACAGATTCAAATTTATCTCTATCGTATTCTATTCTCTTTTGTTGAACAATAAATGTATCAGTATCTAATATGCCATATTTCGTAATATTATCATTTGTACAACCAACTGAGCCTATATCATATAGCTCATTATCTATACAAAAATTTTTATGTTCATGTCCTATAAATACTAAGTCATAATCTAATGATTCTATAATTTCTTTAATTGAACCATCTTTAGCAATTTCTAAATCATAAAATGGATATTGATCTTTAGAATTATGTTCTACAGGAAAATGTTCAAACAATACTTTTTTATCATCATATTCCCTTTCAAGAGTAAGAGGGCACTTTTCTATATATTCTCTTTGCCTGTTAGTTATTTGTTCTTTTATCCATTTTTGATGTTCTTTTTCATCTTCACCAAGTCTAGCATCAATATCAGTACCTTTTAAAAAGTATAATTCATGATTACCTAATACCATTTTAACATTATTATCAATAATCATATCCATACATTCACTAGGATTTGGTCCAATTCCTATACTATCACCTAAACAGATAATTTCATCAATATTCTCTTTATTTATATCTTCGATGATTGAAGTTAGCGCTTCTTTATTACCATGTACATCAGAAAAAATTGCGATTCTCATAATATCACCTATTTTAATAATTTTTCAAAAGCATTTGCATTTAATATTGTATTAGAAATAAATTCTCCTTTATAGAAGTTAGCCCAATTGTTTATAATACATGGGGCATTTTTAGCCTTATCTAATGAATCTATTTTTACAAAATTTAATTTGATTCCCTTCTCTTTTGCATAATTAGATAATTCTTTAACTTCATATTCTACATAAGGACATTCATTAGAATAATAAATTGTGAAATCCTTATCTTCTATTTTCATAGTTCTAGCATTATCATTAAATTTTGGTGTATCTTTATCATCAAATTGTAATACCATTAATTCATAATCATCAATAGTATCTACTACTTTAAAACCAAAATGCTCAAAGAATTTCTTATCACCAATAAATGGTTTTTTCTTTTGAGTTACTATTGTACAAACCCCACTCATTTTCTTCTTTTTAGAATCTTCGATAGCATATTCTAATAATTCTTTTCCAATACCTTTTCCTTTAAAACTACCTGCTACCCACAAGCAATAAATATACATATAGTTCTTACCATTCACAGGAATCCAGGCTGTTTCTATTGGTTCATATTCAATAAAGATTTTACCTCTAGCATTTAGTTTTCTAAATACATGTCCATCTTTCAATTTATTTTTAATCCATTCTTTCTTTTTATCAACACCATCTTGATGTTTAGGATCTCCTATTGCACAACATATATGTTCTTCTTCAATATTCTTTTCATCTAAATTAATATACTCATTCATTTACATTACACCTCTATATTCATTATATCAAAAAAAGACCCATTTGGGTCTTTTCATTTACTATTTTAGGGTATCTAAAAAAGTATCTAATTCTTCTATTTGGAATATCAAAGTATTATGAACATTTTTATTTGTTATTTAAACAATATTCAAATAAGTCTCCATGTGAATATTTTTTGTTTTTAACTATATTGAATTTATCATTACACTTAATCACGTCATAGAATGGTGTATCATAATAAAGCAACTCTCCATCTTCAGTTCCAAGAAAAGTTGATGTTGTCCTAAACATAGGCGCAACATTATTCCTTTTAACGTTTATGAAATCTGTAAAAAACAAAATACCCAAAGTTCCCAAGAAAATCACTAATATCAGTAGTAATCTTTCGCCCAACTTTATTTTGTTAGTTAATTTCGAGATTCCAATTATAAATATTACTACTCCAAAAACAGAATATATTGATCCCCAACTGCTTTCACTTGGAAATATCATAATTGCGGACATTGATATAAATAATCCAAATATGACAAATAATAATCCTATTACATTACTATATTTACTTATTCTCTTAGCAGAGTAATCAATTGTATTAACAATGTTTTCTTCAAATTTTTCTTGATATTTATCCTTACCTATTTTCTCACCACTTAATAAATCGTTAATAGTTATTCCAAGTTCATTACACAAAGGTTTGAATAAAGATAAATCGGGCATATTTCTACCATTTTCCCAATTGCCAATAGATTTGTCAGTAACCCCTAGTTTTTCTGCCAATTCTGACTGTGTCATTTTTTTATCTTTGCGACATTTTGCTATAAAATTTCCAATTTTCTCTTGATTCATAATTTTTCTCCTTTCGCACTAAAATCATATAATAATAAATATTAATTTAACAGGAAATGATTCTAGGGTTACTAAAATTAATAAATAAGAAATTAAATTTCTACTTCTATTTTATCATAAATTAACAATCATTTATTATGAATAAAAAAAGACCTTATTCGATCTTTTCATTATTACTTATCATGACATTGCTTGTACTTCTTTCAAATTTCACATGAATTATTTTGCATATTTTTTGATATATTCTTCCCAATTAATTCTGTGTTCTTCATATATTGTGCAATATTTTTCACCTTTTAGGCATTATAGTTATCAAAAAAAATATCTAAGTTTTTGTATACTTTTAATATAGTTTTTCAAATGAAATCTTACTATTACTAATTTTACCACTTTCATAGTTCAATTTTAGCCTATATTGAATACTATACCCTTCACTTAAAGCTTGACTATCTTGATATAAATCAGATAATTTCATTGAGAAAGCATTTACAAACATATTTTTTTCACTATCACCTTGCATATTTTGGTAGAATTCAATATTTGAATCTTTAATACTATAGTATCCACTTGCAACTTGATTATATGACATAGAAGTTGCTTCAACTAAAGAGAAGAATCCGTTATTTTTATCGTTAGTAGAGAACAAAGTTAAAGTGTATTCTCCCATAGAATTTTTTCCCATATAAATTGAATATGTTCCAATTCTCTCACCATTATTAATTAAATCCCCAACTTTTGTATCACTTGTTGTTTGCTCACTGGGATTACTTTCATTTTTTGCTACTGTTGTAGTATTCTCCTTAACTGTTAATTTATCTTTATTAATGAATATAAATGCTCCCATTCCTGCACATGCTAGTAATAAAATAACTACAAGTACAATTAATCCTACACTACTTTTTTTCTTTTCTTCCATTTCAATTACTCCTTTCTATTATGTTAGTATTATAACATATATTTAAGTTTTGAATCAAAAAAAGACCTTTATTGGTCTTTTTCAGGGTATCTAAAAGGTATCTAATTCACGTTTTTTCATGTTTCTTCACTTTTAGATTTTCGCAAACCGTTGATATTACTTACTTTCCGTGGCATTGTTTGTATTTCTTACCAGAGCCACATGCCGGCTTTTTATGAGTATTATTAGTATTATCTATACTATCAATATTACCTTTATTTGCAACGGTTTGAGGACTGGTAACATACAATAAAATATGTACTATTTTTGCCTATTTTTTCTATTAAAATTATAATCATGCGAACAAATTGTGAACAATTTCAGCATATTGATACAATTTCTTATTGCAATTACATTATACACTATACAAATATATAAAACAAGATCTAGTTAATAAATTCTTTAAAAATTTCAATTATATAACTATTATTAATCCAGAAACATTGTTTAGTATATTCGGTAGCACCTGTTAATTTATCAGCTACTGGTAATTCAAATGTATCTCTAGAATCTCTTCCATGAGGTCTTACATGACAAACTTCATTTTCACTCATTCCAACAAAGTTAGTTTTTCTTTTACCATCTTTAATATATCTAACAATATTACCTGATCTGATAGTGTTATATGTTTTTTTCCACATTTCCATAACTGATGTTTCAATATCAATTTCTGGCATATTCCATAATTTAATACCTTTAAATACATATTCTCCTTTTTCCATCTTAAATACAAAGAACATATATTTAGTTGTTTCTAATTCTTCTCTTAAATCACATGATTCCCAATCTTGTTCAATTATTTCATTAAACTTAAATGCTGGGAATGAAATTGATTCTTTAATTCTTCCATTTTCTTCTATTCTAATTGTTTTAGGAATAATATTTGCTTTTTGGAATTCTTCTGTATCAGCTAATTTACTTTTAACATTAAACATTCTACTGATAAGCATACTATTAATATTTTTAGCTTTAGAATCAATATCAAATTCTTTCATTAACTCTTTTTGAGTTTTACCTTTATATTTATTAATAACATTATTAACATATTCATTAAATGAATCAGTTGTATTCTTTAATACTTTTTCTACATCTGAATAATCACCAATATATTTTCTAACTAATTGAGTCATATATGAGTTTTTAAAACAAAATGCTCTTTGCATAGCTGGAATATCACTAAATGGTTGTTGTCTTACGGAACTAGCATTTGCACCTTTAGAACAAGCACCTAAATACATTGTATCAGCTTCTGATATTTCATGTGCTTTTCCTTCTTTAATTTTATTTATAATAAAGTTCCAGTCTTCTTCTATTTGTTTTAAATCTTCGTTTTTTGCTAACTCTAATAATTTCTCATGAGTTATTTTTAAATCTTTGCTATCTTTGTTTGGTTCCCATAAATACCATAATAATTGAATAGTATTATTTTTAAACCAGAAATGACTAGATTTAAATTCATTTTTATATTCAGTCATAAAATCAATAATATTTAAAACTAATCTCTCTTTTGCTGATAACTTACCATCTTTCAATTTTTTATAAGGAGTTACTTTTAATTCAATACCTGCTGGCATAAAGTCTGGTTCAGAATCGCTATTTGTTTGAATACCAAATAGAAATTGTTCTACCATTTGTCCTAGACCACCCTTGTTAGGATAATTTTTATCTTCAATAGTAATTACTTTTTCATTTAAAATATCATTAATTGATTTACCAATTGCTGACTTAGAAATTATTTCTATTTCTTGTCTGTTGTATAATCTACCTTTTTTCATAAAATTCTCCTTTCGATCTTGTTTTAATTTAAAAATTAGTTTAAAATATAAGTATAAGGTTGATCTTTTTAATTTAATATTATATAATAATATAGGTCAAAAGTTGATCTTTTCAATCAAATATATTATAATATATTTAGGGGATTTAGACAATGTCAGGAGGTAGAAAATCATGGAAAAAACTGTAGTAGAGTTATTTGCTGGTGTTGGTGGATTTAGATGTGGATTAAACAAAGTTGAACTTGTTAAAGATAAAGTAAAAGAAAATGGAGATTGGAAATTTGTATGGGCTAATCAATGGGAACCATCTACAAAAACTCAAGAAGCATTTGATTGCTATGTTAAAAGATTTGGAGATAAAGATGCAAGTAATGTTGATATATTCCAAGTCGATAAAAAGAAGATTCCAAACCATACACTTTTAGTTGGTGGATTTCCATGTCAAGATTATTCAGTTGCTCAAACTCTTTCAAATAGTAAAGGTATTGAAGGTAAAAAAGGTGTTTTATGGTGGGCAATCAACGATATATTAAAAGCTAAAAAACCACCATTTGTACTATTAGAAAATGTTGATAGATTACTATTATCTCCTGCTAAACAAAGAGGTAGAGATTTCGGTATTATATTAAGAAGTTTTTTAGATAATGGATATGCAGTTCAATGGAGGGTTATAAATGCTGGAGAATATGGTTTACCACAAAAAAGAAGAAGAGTATTTATCTTTGCTTATCATAAATCTACTGAATATTACAAATCATTATCAAAGAGCAATCCTAAAGATATAATTTTTAAAGATGGAATGTTTGTAAAACAATTTCCAATTAAAGATATCGAATTAGAATTTAATACAACTAACTTATCAAAAGATTCATATAAAGATTTAGTTGAAGTAAGTGATAAATTTAAGGCACAATTCTATAATGCTGGAATTATGATGAATGGTAAAGTTTATACTTCAAAGGTATCTGCTGATTGTGATGAAATTTTCCCATTAAAGAAAATAATTCAACATGATGAAGTTGATCAAAAATTCTTCTTGAGTGATGAAGCTTATAAGAAATTTGAATACCTTAAAGGTAATAAAAGAATTCCAAGAGTTAAACCTAATGGAGAAGAATATTTCTATACTGAAGGTGCTATGCCATGTCCTGATAATTTAGAAGCTCCTGCTAGAACAATGTTAACTAGTGAAGGTGGAATAAGTAGAACTACTCATATAGTTGAAGATTATAAAACTAAGAAGATTAGATTATTAACTCCAATTGAATGTGAAAGAATAAATTGTTTCCCAGACAACTGGACTAATACAGGCATGACTGATAAGAAAAGAAACTTTATGATGGGTAATGCTTTAGTTGTAGGAATTATTGAACGTATTGGAAATGAATTAAGTAAGATAATTGAAAATGAAGATTAGGATTTCTAATCTTCTTTTTCATATAAAAATACGTGGCACGTTTTGTTACGAAGTAATGAAAGTGGCGATAGTATTTTTCTTTTTTATGAAACTCAATGTTGAAATAAAAAAGGCACCTTTACTACTTACGATAGTTTGTAGTATTGGTGTTTGAATGGGATTTCAAAGGGAGAATTTCCTTGGCACACTGATATTGGTTCTACCAATATCGTAGTGTGTTACTAACTTGTTTTAAAGTTAGTTTCTATAAGGATAGACTATCATCTTTCTTTTTATGTTTTTCTTGGAACTCCTCTATATCTTCTTCAGCTTCTCTATTAAGTTTTTTTAGATATTTATCATATCCTTTAGCTAGTAATCCAACATGTCGTTTAAGTGGTATTTCTTTACTTGTACCTTCTCCTATATCATTAACTTCCCATTTAGAGTATAGTCCTTTATCATAGATTCTTTTAATAGAATCTTCTGCATTATCCTTATCTTTATCATTTCCTATATGAAGTATTTTTCTAAATAGTTTTGCTAATGTTTCTAGTAATTCATTAATTGTGTTAATTAAACTTTTATTATGTTCTCTCAATTTATCATTCTTCTTTTGTAGATTAGCATTTTCTTTTTCAAAATTTTCTAGTGATTTACTATATGTTCTCATTTGATTAAAAGCATCTTCTAATTTAGGTTGCATATCCAAAACTTTCTTAGATTCATGAATAACATCATTTATATCTTCAAATGTTTTAGTGCTAATCTTAACATGATTTTTATCAAATATTATTTCTTTTTTTAATTCTAAATCTTTATCTAATTTTTCAATTGCTTCTGATAATTTCTTATCTTTTAATTCTAATTGTTTAACATTATAATTAGTTAATTTTTTAAATTCTTTTACTGATAAGTGTTCTCTATCACTACCTTTAATACCTCTATCAACTTCAAATCCAGCTTCTATCAATCTTTCATAAAATTTATCTTGTAATTGTGATAAATGAATTTTATCTTTAATATATTGCTTTTTAGATATTGTGTATCTTTCTGTATTAGTTCTTTTATCATACTTTCTAACTAATGGAACTACTGTACAATGAACGTGAGGTGTTTTTTCATCATTATGCATTACCATTTGAAGAATTTGTTCAGGTTTATATCCTAAATCTTTTATAACAAAGTCCTTACATACATTACCAAATTTTATTAAATCATCTCTATCAAGATTCTTAACATATTCTGAATTAGTCATATTAAATTCTAGATCATCGGCTACTACATTTTGAGAACTATTTAACATTTGATTAAATGTCTTTCTTCTTTCTGATCTTTCAGTTTTCATTCTTTCATTATGTTCCATTCTATATTCTTTAGTAATTTCATAGAACTTCTTAACATACTTTGTATCATTTAATGGAATTATTTCTATATTATTAGATGTCTTTGAAATGTCTATATCAGGATTAGAATCATATGCTTTTTTATCTCTATTATTATGAGCTCCTATTTGAGCTAAATCAGGAATAGTTCTTATAGGTTCACTTCTAAATATTGCATAATTCATATTAAACCTCAAACTTAATTGCTTTATTAATAGTATCTGATGAAGTTAATCTATCAAAAGATAATACTGCATCTCTTCTATTATTTTCAGTACTACTAATATAGTAATTTTCAGTTGTTTCTATGTTTCTATGTCCTAGCATATCAGCTACATCTCTAATTTCAGTTCCATTATTTAATATTTTAGTTGCATATGTTCCTCTTAAATCATAAAATCTACATTTAATATTTAATTCTTCTCTAATAACTTTAAATGGATATCTTATTAAATCTGTTCCTGTATATGTTCCATCATCTCTAGTAAAAACTAAATCTAAGTTTTCGGATTCATGATTCTTATTTAATACTATTCTTTGTTCTATAACTTTTCCATATTCATTTTTAACATCTTCAATACAATAATATTTGTATTCTTTTCCATATAATTTTTTCAACATTTCTTGTCTTTTTTTAAAGTTTAATAGTGCTGTTACTAATGTATTACCAATGTTTATTTTTCTTGTTCCTCTAACTGTTTTAGTTGAACCTATATACCATCTTCCAAATTGATCTTTAGGTTTATCATATACATTATGGTTTATATATATTATTCCATTTTCTAAATCTACGTCTTTCCAAGTAAGAGCAAATACTTCTCCAGTTCTCATTCCTGTATAACACGATGTTAAGAATGAAGCAGTAAATGTTGCATTATCTTTAAATCTATCTAATATTCTATCTATTTCTTCTAAAGAATATAAATGTTTTATATCTTCTTCTACTTTATCCATTTTAGGTAGTCTTATAGTTAATGCTGGATTATATTTTATTATTCCATATAGATTACATGCATCTCTGAATGAGCCTTTAAGAACCTTTAAAAGATTCTTAAAGTACACTCTAGAGAAATTATATTCATTAACCATATCTGTTATAAAATTATTTAGTGCTACACTTGTTATATTTGATATTCTATATTTTCCTATTTTAGGTTTAATATATTTATTAATTAATGTTGTATAGGATTGAATTGTATTGTATTTTAAATTAGTTTTACAATAATTATCTAACCAATAATCTAGATAATCACTATATGATAGTTTTGATTCTTTATAAGGTTGACCAGTATTTATATATTCAGTATATGCAATATTTCCAGATTCTAATGCTTCAGCTTTAGTTTTAAATCCACTCTTATTAATATATTTTCTCGTTCCATTTACTGAAGCTATTTCAAATTGATATTGATATACTTTTCCTCTTTTCATTACTCTAACTTCTGCCATGCTTTACCTCAACTTCAATTGTAGTAACAATTTTCTTAACATTATTTAAATCTGATAAATCTTTACCTTCGTTTTGAATCAAAAATCTTTCAAGTGATGTTTTTAATACTCTTAAACTTCCTAGTTTTATAGCTGGTAGATAACCTGCATTAATTAAATCATAAATATAATTAGGACTTGAATGAAGAATACTAGCTACTTCTTGAACTGTATATATTAATCTCTCATTCATCTGAACCACCTGTAATTTCATCTATCATTCTTTGCATTTCAGCTTGTTCTTCAGGTGTAGCTAAATCTTGTTCTATTTCTTCATCTAACCACCAAGGAACTGGTGTTTTATCATATTTATCACTATTATATTTATATTCTCTTCTTTTATTATATTTATTATTATGTTTGATTGAACAATCAATATCATCTTGATTATTTGATTTATCTCTTGTTGACCATTTAGTCCATATGTCATCAACTAATTGAATAACCCTTTTAGTATTTTTATCATTATGATCATAAATACATTTTATTAATCCTATCTTTTCTAATTTCTTGATATGTCTTGAAGCTGTTTCTATTGTTATACTATACATTTCAGATAATCTTTTATTTGTTATCCAACAATATCCTTCCTTTTTGCATAAGTATATAATACGTTCAGCAATCAATTTTTCTTCTGGTGTTAACATTTTTGTTTCATAAATTTCTTTTGGTACTATTGCATAAATTACAATATAGTTTTCCAT